>CATJIF010000042.1 GCA_949740445.1 uncultured Peptostreptococcaceae bacterium
ACCCGTCCTTGGCGATATGTCAGGGACGGGATTTTTTTATGTTGTACCCGGTGATTGGCAAGCCAAAGGCGCAGACAGAGCCGCGGTACAACAGACATCTCGACTGCGCGCGTTGCGCTTGTCTCTTTGGGCAAAAAGGCAAGCCGAAGGCGCAGACAGAGCCGCGGTACAACAGACATCGCGCAGCTTAGCGATTGACAAGCGGCACGAAGTGGCGCACAGGCAGAGCTTAGCAACGCTTCGCTCCTCCGTTCGCTGGCGCTCACTGCGCTGTCCGTTTTGTCAATGAATCAGCTTCGCGCTCTGCGCTTGCTTCTTCGGACAAAAAGGCGGAGCCGATGATAAGCAGTACCCGGCGATTGATAATAAAAGGAAAGGAAAGAACGGATGAACACAGGAAGATACGGCAGTTACGGCGGACGCTACGTGCCGGAAACGCTGATGAACGAAATCATACATCTGGAGGAATGCTACGAGCATTATAAAAACGATCCGGAGTTTAACCGGGAGCTTTCGGAGCTGTTTGCCAGTTATACGGGCCGGCCGTCGCTGCTATATTATGCGGAAAAGGTAACAAAGGATCTGGGAGGCGCTAAAGTATATCTGAAGCGCGAGGACTTAAACCACACCGGCTCGCACAAGATCAACAACGTGCTGGGGCAGGTGCTGATGGCAAAGAAAATGGGAAAGACCCGCGTGATCGCCGAAACCGGCGCCGGGCAGCACGGTGTAGCCACGGCTACGGTGGCGGCGCTTTTGGACATGGAGTGCGAGATTTTCATGGGAAAAGAGGATACGGAGCGCCAGGCCCTGAACGTCTATCGCATGGAGCTTTTGGGCGCGAAGGTTCACGCGGTGGAAAGCGGAACGATGACATTGAAAGATGCAGTAAACGAGACCATGCGGGAATGGACCAACCGCATGCACGATACGCACTATGTCATCGGAAGCGTCATGGGGCCGCATCCCTTTCCCATGATGGTGCGGGATTTTCAGAGCGTCATCAGCCGCGAGGCGCGGGCGCAGATATTGGAGCGCGAGGGAAAGCTTCCGGCGGCAGTCATCGCCTGCGTGGGCGGCGGCAGCAATGCCATGGGTGCGTTTTATCACTTTATCCCTGACGAATCGGTGCAGCTGATCGGCTGTGAGGCTGCCGGGCGGGGCGTGGATACGGACCAGAATGCAGCAACCATAGCCAATGGCTCAATCGGAGTATTCCACGGCATGAAATCCTATTTCTGCCAGAACGAATACGGCCAGATCGCGCCAGTGTACTCCATTTCCGCAGGGCTGGATTATCCGGGCATCGGGCCGGAGCATGCGAATCTGCACGACACCGGCCGGGCGCGGTACGTGCCCGTCACCGACGACGAAGCGGTTTCTGCCTTCGAATACCTGGCGAGGACAGAGGGCATCATCTGCGCTATCGAGAGCGCCCATGCGGTAGCGCACGCGCGCAAGATCGTCGGCGCCATGAATCCAAAGGACAGCGTTATCATCTGCCTGTCCGGGCGCGGCGATAAGGATGTGGCCGCCATCGCACGATACAGAGGGGTAAAGGTATATGAATAAAGTATTCAAAGAGCGCGTATTTAAAAAGAAGGCATTTATCGCATTCTTAACGGCAGGCGATCCCACGCCTGAGGCTACGGTAGAATTTGTGCTTGCTATGGAGCAGGCCGGAGCTGATTTAATCGAAATCGGCATTCCCTTTTCCGACCCGGTGGCGGAAGGGCCGGTCATTCAGGCGGCTGATCTGCGGGCGCTTTCCGGCGGCATGACTACCGACAAGGTATTCGATATCGTAGCGGAGATTCGAAAGGCAAGCCAGGTGCCGCTGGTGTTTATGACCTATCTCAATCCGGTGTTTTATTACGGGTACGACCGCTTTTTCCAACGGTGTCAGGCGCTTTCGGTCAGCGGGATTATCATCCCCGATGCGCCCTACGAGGAGCACTTTGAAATTTCCGATGTGGCCAACCGCTACGATGTCGATGTGATTTCCATGCTGGCTCCCACCTCGGAGGACCGGGTAAAAACCATCGCGAAAAACGCTGAGGGCTTTCTCTATCTGGTATCTTCCATGGGAGTTACCGGTGTGCGCAGCGAAATTACCACGGACCTGAAGTCGATGGTAGACGCTGTCCGGCAGGTGAGCGATGTTCCGGTGGCTGTAGGCTTTGGCATCTCCACGCCGCAACAGGCCTGCGACATGGCGGCGGTTTCCGACGGTGCCATCGTGGGCAGCGCCATCGTTAGACTGATCGCCGAGCACGGAAGTCAGGCAACGCCGCACATTTGCGACTACGTAAAGAGCATGAAGGAGGGCGTAAATCGCGCGCAGGCACAGGCAGTGCGCTGATGCCGGCAGTAGTTTTCCATCACATTTTATTTCACAGGACGAATCGTATTTACTTGTTGCTGCCTTCATCCGGCAAAATGCAGGGCGGATTTACGCGGCTGTGCGCTGTTTTGCAGCGGATCTTCAGCAATATTTCGACTGGCTTTGCGCGGATAAGAAGGAGAAAGGAACCATTATGAAGGGAATTATTGATCTGCACTGCGATACGCTTTTGGAGTGCATGCTGCAAAACAAGGGACTTTCGGAAATGGAGGGCCACATCAATTTGGAAAAGCTGAAGCAGGGCGGCAGCCTGGCCCAGTGTTTTGCCATTTTTATCCCCACGCAGGAATGCGCTAAGCGCAACGGCATTACGGATGGCAGCTATGAGGTGTTTCAGAAGCTGTACCGCATTTTCGAGCAGGAGATGCAGCTTCACAGCAGCGAGATCAGCCAGGTAAAAACAGCAGAGGAGATCCGCAAAAATCACGAGGCAGGAAAGCTATCGGCCATTCTGACAGTGGAGGATTCCGTATTTCTGGAAGGGGATATCCGGCGCGTGGATGAGATGGCGGACAAGGGCGTGCGCATGGCGTCGCTGATCTGGAACTACGAAAACAGCCTGGGATACCCCAACAGCAGAGACGACAAGCTGCATGGGCTTGGCCTAAAGCCCTTCGGCATCGAAGCCGTACAGCGGATGAACGAGCTGAATATCATTGCCGACGTTTCGCACCTGTCGGAGGGCGGCTTCTGGGATGTGCTGAAGCATAGCAAAAAGCCCATCGCCGCCTCCCATTCCTGCGCCAGGGCGCTGTGCAACCATCCGCGCAACCTGACCGACGAGCAGCTGAAAGCGCTGGGAAACGCCGGCGGCGTGGCTGGCGTCAATTTCTATTCCTGCTTCCTGGCAGTGGACAGCGATTACACCAGCGATGATATGATTTTACAGCATATAGTCTACATGGTCGACAAAGCCGGAATTGAATCTGTAGCCATGGGCTCTGACTTTGATGGCATCGACTGCGGCCTGGAAATGAAGGATGCCGCAGGGTTTCCACAGCTGCTTGCGAAAATGAGCAAACACTTTACCGACGATCAGATCGAAAAGATCGCGCACAAGAACTTCCTGCGGGTATTTGAAGCATAAAACGCGGCAAGATACAAAAGTGTTATCAACAGCAAAAGCGGCGCTGCCTGCGGGCGGCGCCGCAGATGGAAGGAGGTTTTCCATGCCTGAATTACCGGAGGTAGAAACCGTTCGCCGGGTGCTGGAACCGCAGCTGCGGGGATTGGCAATCACCGGCGTCAGGCCCAACCGCCCAGAAGTCATTGCCCGCCCTGCTGCGGACGAGTTTTGCCGCATCCTTACCGGGCAAACCATTGTTGCCATGACCCGCCGGGGAAAATTCTTAGGTATAATGCTGGCAAGCGGCGATCATATTGCTGTTCACCTGCGCATGACCGGTTGCCTGCTGGTAGCTCCCGCGGGCCATCCAGCAGAAAAACATACCCATGTGATCGTTTTTCTGAGCAGCGGAAAGGAGCTGCGCTTTTCTGATACTCGCCGATTCGGAAGGCTTTGGCTTATCCGGGCCGGAGAGAAAGATACCTGCAGCGGCATTGATAAATTAGGGCTGGAACCCTTTGACAACAGGTTGACCGCCTCCTATCTGCAGCGGTATTTTGGCAAACGGAGGAGGGCCATTAAGGAATGCCTGCTGGATCAGAGCGCGGTGGCCGGCATCGGTAATATCTATTCCGATGAAATTCTGTTTGCTGCAAACATCCACCCGGCAAGGCCTGCAAACAGCCTGAGCGTTGGCGAGTGGAAACGCATCGCTTTTGCGATTCCGCAGCGTCTGGCCTACTTCATCGAGAAGAATGCCATTGCGCCGGAAGAGTATCTAAAAGGTAAGGGGAAAGATTACCGCAACACTCCGTTTCTGCAGGTCTACGGGCGCGGCGGAGAGCCCTGCTCCAATTGCGCAACGATACTTTGCCGCACGACCATCGGCGGCAGAAGCAGCGTATTTTGCCCCAGGTGCCAGAGCGGAGAATAAACGTCTGATCGAGAACAGAGTACTGCATCCCAGCCGGTCCGGAGGGAAGGCATCAGATGAGCAGAGGCGCAAAATTCCCTTTCTCAGATGCGCAAGCGGCGGGCATGGTGTCTGGCGCATTCGTAGATAAAAAAGTTAGCAAAAGCTAACAATTTGGAGTTGACACATGCTAACTACAGTGGTATAGTAAATAAAGGTTAGTTGAGGCTAACTCGGAAGGGAGGAACTGCGATGCCATTGACATTAGCGACGAAGGGACATCCTGCTTTTATCAAGCGGATTATCGGAAAGGATGAGGTAAGGCGCCATCTGGCGAATTTAGGATTGATCGAAGGAAAAGAGATTACGCTGGTCTCTCAGGTGGGCGGCAATGTCGTCGTAAGGATCGGTGATCTGCGCGTGGCGTTGGACCGGTCGCTGGCACAGCGCATTATGGTCTAAAACAGAAGGAGGATACGATGAAAACATTGAAGGATTCCAATCCTGGCGACCGCGTCAGCGTCGTAAAGCTGCACGGACAGGGGGCGACGAAGCGCAGGATTATGGATATGGGCATTACGAAGGGCGTGCAAATTTTTGTAAGAAAGGTAGCTCCGCTGGGCGATCCGGTGCAGGTAACAGTGCGCAACTACGAGCTGAGCCTGCGGAAGGCCGATGCGGAAATGATCGAAATTCAATAGCGGAAGTATTTTTTGGCAGGCGAGGCTGCAAAGCGGAAAATCAGACGATGTTCAAGGGAGTTGCAGGGCCTGTCTTATTTTCAGACAATAAGTTAGCAATCGCTAACGTAAATACAGGAGAAGTAAGCCATGAATCATACGATTGCACTTGCGGGAAACCCCAACAGCGGAAAGACGACGATGTTCAACCAGTTGACGGGCAGCGCCCAGTATGTGGGAAACTGGCCGGGAGTTACGGTGGAAAAGAAAGAGGGAAGGCTGAAAAGCGATAAGGAAAGTATTATCCAGGACCTGCCGGGCATTTATTCTCTATCACCTTATACGCTGGAAGAAGTGGTTTCGCGGACCTATTTGATCGAACAGAGACCGGAAGCGATCATCAACGTGATCGACGCCAGCAATTTAGAGCGAAATTTATATCTGACCACCCAGCTTGCGGAACTTGGTGTACCTATGGTGCTGGCGCTGAATATGATGGACACGGTAAAGAAGAGAGGGCAGTCCATCAATAAGGAAAAGCTCGGCCGGATGTTGGGATGCGACGCCGTGTTTACCGCGGCGGTTCACGCAGAGGGCATGGAAGAGGTGGCACAAAAGGCAAAGGAAGCGGCAACAAGCGGCAGGCTTCCGAAGACCGCTTCCTTTTCCAGCCCCGTAGAAAATGCCTTGCAGAGGATTTCCGCACTGATTCAGGATGCGGCAGATGAGACGTATCTGCGCTGGCTTTCCATCAAGCTATTCGAGCGGGATGAAAAAGTGATGTCCGGGCTCGACTTCAGCGAAACGGCGAAGAACCAGCTGGAAGCCATCATTGCGGAGTGCGAGGCCGCCATGGACGACGACAGCGAAAGCATCATCACCAGCGAGCGATATCAGTACATAGCCGGCATTATGGGAGAGTGCGTGCAAAAGGGCAGGGAGCAGCTGACTGCGGTTTCGGACCGGATTGACACAGTAGTTACCAACCGGATTTTAGCGCTGCCAATCTTCGCCTTTGTCATGTGGCTGGTATACTTTATTTCTATGGCCACCGTGGGTACCATGGGAACCGACTGGGTCAACGATGTGCTCTTTGCGGATATCGTTGCTGGTACCGTGGATGCAGTGCTCGGTGCATTGGGAATTTCAGGGATGCTGGCAAGCTTGATCCAGGATGGCATCGTGGCCGGTGCAGGCGCAGTGCTGGGCTTTTTGCCGCAGATGATGGTGCTGTTTTTCTGCCTTGCTATTTTGGAGGACTGCGGCTACATGGCGCGCATCGCTTTTATTATGGACCGCATGTTCCGCCGGTTTGGATTGTCGGGAAAGTCCTTTATTCCCATGCTGGTCGCCATCGGATGCGGCGTGCCCGGCGTTATGGCCTCGCGAACCATCGAAAATGAACGGGACCGCAAACTTACGATTATGACCACGACCTTTATGCCCTGCGGCGCCAAGCTTCCGATCATAGCGCTGATCGCTGGCGCACTGTTCGACGGATCGCCTGCGGTAGCGGCTTCCGCTTACTTTGTGGGGATCGCAGCCATCGTCTGCTCGGGGATTATACTGAAAAAAATGAAGACCTTTGCCGGAGAGCCGGCGCCTTTCGTCATGGAGCTTCCTGCATACCATATCCCAAGTGGCAGAAATGTCCTGCTGCACATGTGGGACAAGGCAAAATCCTTCGTCAGGCGGGCGGGCGTGATTATCCTGCCGGCGACGATTTTAGTCTGGTTTTTATCTACCTTCAGCTGGTCTCTGTCCACGGTGGAAGATACAGCAGATTCAATTTTGGCTTCTGTAGGCAACCTGATTGCGCCGCTGTTTGCCCCTCTGGGCTGGGGCGACTGGCAGTCGGCAGTGGCGGCCTTTACAGGCCTGATCGCCAAGGAAAACGTGGTGGGTACTTTCGGCGTCCTATTCGAATACGCGGGCGAGCTGTCGGAAGATGGCACGGAAATCTGGAGCACCTTGGCAGCGGCCTTTACACCGGCGGCCGGATATTCGTTTCTGGTATTCAACCTGCTGTGCGCTCCCTGCTTTGCCGCCATCGGTGCAATTAAGAGGGAAATGGGCAGTGCGAAGTGGACGATGATCGCCGTAGGATATCAGTGCCTGCTGGCCTATGTAGCCGCCATGTGGGTCTATCAGTTCGGAAGGCTGCTTTCCGGCGAGGGCTTCAGCACAGGAACTGCTGTCGCCGCCACAACACTGCTGGGCTTTCTCTACCTGCTTCTTCGCCCGGCGCAAAGCTGTGAGAAAAAGCAGCTGTGCAGGGCAGGAAAGGTGAGCGAAGCGCGGTAGCAAATCTGCGATGCGTGGCTGCCTGCAATCAGGCAGGTGCATGGAACTGGCAGCTCACATGGGCATCGGCCGTTTCCACAGTTGCTGGCTGGTTTGCGATACACAGGAGAGGGCGTTTGTATCTTTGAAGCCCCTCTCCTGCATCCGTGTAAAAAGGCGACGTTGCGCGAAATGAAAATATAAATTTATTACTTTTTAAGAAAAATTATCTTGATACTTCCCTGCAACTATACTATGATAAAAATAGTAAAAAATGGAAATTTTGATTGAAAAGCGGACCGATTGCTATCAAGACATCCGTCATTATAAATACATTTTCAATCACAATTGCACATTTAGAGAGATGCAGTATTTACACTTGGTGATTGACAATGGTATACTGTACTCAGGGGTATAGGGAAAGGAAGCGTAGCGATGATCAGCAGCAAAGCGAACATCCGCGAGGCAGCGAAGCGGTTAAATCCGATTGACGATCTGCTATTCCGCAAAATGGGCGAAACGCTTCTGTTTTGCCAGGAAATCCTGCGGGTATTTCTAAAGGATAAAACCCTGGTCGTAAAAGAGGCTGCTGCACAGTATGCGATGACCAATTTGCAGGGCCGTTCCGTGGTGGCCGACGCCTGATGTATACTGAATGATGGGACCTCCGTTCTCATCGAAGTGCAGAAGGCCAACGACGACGACCATCAAAAAAGGGTTCGCTACAACTGCTCGGTGCTGACGGCAAATATCACCGACCCGGGAACGAGATTTGAGCAAGTGCCCGATGTATGCAGCGTATTCGTATCGCGGTTTGACCTGATAGGGGATCGGCAGGTGCTGAATTGTGTAAGCCGCATCGCACAGGAATCCGGCAGAGCAATGGATAATGGATGGCGGGAGATTTATGCCAACGCCAGTGCAGACGACGGTTCGGAAACCGCAAAATTGATGAAGATATTTACAGAGGACAACGTTTATGATGACGATGCCTTTCCGGAGACATCAAGGCTGAAGCGCCAATTCAAAGAGACAGAGGAGGGACGGCAGATTATGTGTGAGACTGTATATGAGATCATGGAAGAAATTACAAGAGAAGTACACGCAGAAAGTCTGAAAGCCGGCCGCAGGGAAGGCCGAAAAGAGGGACGAAAAGAAGGAGAAACACTGTTTGCGGAGCTGATTCGCCGCCTGATAGCAGACCAGCGGATGGCAGATGTAGAGCTTGCGTTGAAAGACAGGCATGCAAGAAGTGATTTGTATAAAGAATATGGAATATAAACAGGAACGTTCGTTATGCCTGCATTTTGTGCCTCTAATTTCTAAGGCAGGCGATTTGCGCACACGATCTCTTAAAAATAAAAATGATTTTTTTGGAAAAAATAGCTTTACAAATGAGAGGAAATCAAGTATAATAAATTTTGTTCTGAGAAAAGAGCTTTGCGCTATTAGCTCAATTGGATAGAGTGTCTGACTACGAATCAGAAGGTTGGGGGTTCGAGCCCCTCATGGCGCACCAACAAAAACCTGCGGAAATTGTTTCGCAGGTTTTTACATGTCAGAAAGCTATGTGCCAGACGCGCGCAAGGCTTCTTTGACGTTGCTGCAGCATGGAGGAATCTTGCCGCTACAGAAACGGGAGCGTGCAGCTGCAGGGCCTTTGGCTGTAGGAGGAGATTGCAGCTGTTGTTTTCCATAATCGGGAGAGTTTCATGATTTGAGCAATTCGATAAAAAAGATAAAATTTTTACAAAAAAATATGGACAAACGAAAACAGCTGTGCTAAAGTATGTTCATGCGCTGCAAATGCGTGTAATGATACAGGTAGCCTCACGAACATCGGTCGTGGGGTTATTTGTTTATAAGGACTATCCTTTCCTACAAAAAAAGGGTATAATAAAAACGCATATGTGTTTCAACGCTGCACGAGATTGCGGTCAGAGAAAGGTGCGCAGGAAAAGAAGCGGCAACAGATGAGGAGAAATGAGATGAATAAGTTCGAAAAATTTGCGGTTTACAAAGGCCTGGCGGTAGTCAGCATAGCGGGAAGTGCGATTCTGCTGGCAGGAAAACTTCTACGGAACAGAGAAAAAAGGCGCGCGGCACAGGGCGAGCTCGAAGTTGTCATGTCCGCTGGCGATATCGAAACCGGAGAAGAGGCGTGGGAAATCTCAGAAGAAGCGCAGGAATCCGCCAAAGGCAGAGGCCAGGCAAAAGCAGAGGCAGTGGCGGGGACAGAAAGCGAGGTTTGGGCGGCAGCATTCGAAGAAGAACTGCCCCAAGAAGCGCAGCAGGTCAGGAAAGCATCCGATGAAGCCCAAGACGTAGAAGCAGCAGCATTTCGAACGGAAGTGTTCGAAACCGCAGACCCAGCAACGGTAGAACCCGCCAGTGCAAAAGACGTGCAGAGCGGGCCGGCGCAGCAGATTGTCCGGATTTTGCCCTGCGGGCCGCTGACAGAGCGCGTGCAGCCCACGGAGGCGGAGAAAAAGGACCATCTTCGCCGGATGCTGAATCAGGTAATCCGCTTTTAGCAGGCAAAACGTGCAGTATAAATGCTGGCAGCAACAGGGGAAAGGCCAACGTACCAATGGCAGAAGCGGCAGCGAAAATGCCGAAAAGCAGGGGAATGGGAGAAGAAAGGAAAGGTTCTTTATATGAAGGGATTGAAAAAAGCAGGTGTGTACACGGGAATCGCCGTCGGAGGCGCTGTGGGCGGAACGGTATCCTTTGTGGGAAAGATGATTCATAAGCCAGGGATAGATGCGCTGGGCGAAAGCGTTATGGATTCGGCGATTCTTTCGGGGGAGATCGCCGGAGAGGCTCTAAACGGGACGGCGAACATCGTGGCAGGAGCCATCCGCAAAGATAAAGCATCTGTGCATGCAGGGCGGCGCGAATTGAAGCGCGCCGGCAGCCGCATGGTGGATAACGTAGTGGAAAACGCAAAGCTGGTGGCGCATCAGGCGGGCGATATCGCCTGCGGCGTGTGCGAAGGCGATCGCGATAAAGTGGTTGGCGGCCTGAAAACGCTGGGTAAAATGGTAGCAATCGAACTGCTGACCGTGGGCGCGATTCAGATGGATGGAAAGAAACAAAAGGCGTCTGCGCGGCAGGTCGTTCGAATCGTGCCTGCGGCTCCGGCCACCGCCAGGGTATTTCCAGCGGAGGAAGAAATCCTGGCGCATCGGAGATGCGGTTTTTACACGGCAGAGCAGAAAATGCCTGCGGATCGGGAAAAGCGGGGATTTTTCCGCAGGCTGTGGGGAAGATAGCGGAAAAGAACGTTGACGGGGTTGTGCCAAACAGGCTATACTGGAAAAAAGAGTCCGCTCCGGCACGGCGCAGCCCGACAGGGAACCGCGCCTGCTATCGGCAAAGCATACGACGGAGGAAATGTTATGGCTAATTTGATGAAGACCCACATGCAGCAAAACCACCTGTACAGTGTCTTTTTTGCGCCTCGGGGGAATGTCCGCATGACGAGGCTGGGCATGCAGATCGCCCAGCAGTACCTCAGCCCGTTCGACCGACTGATCGGCATTATCGGCGAAGCTGGTTCGGGCAAGAGCATGCTGGTAAAGGGAATGTTTCCGGGACTGGAGCTGAGCAACGACGACGGCGGGGTAAATGTCCGTCCTCTGCCGCTTTTGAGCGTGGATGAGGACGATGGCTTTTACGCGCCGCACACCTATCACATCGACATGCGCTTCGAATCGGCCTTTACGCAGATGCACGTGCTGGCAGAAGCGGTGCAGTGCGCCATCGACAAGGGGCGCCGGGTGGTGGTAGAACACTTTGAACTGCTGTATCCGTCGCTGAAGCGGAATGCGCAGCTTCTGATCGGCATCGGCGAGGAGGTTGTCATTACGCGGCCGACGCTGTTCGGGCCGCTGCCGCAGGATCTGGCAAACATCGTAAGCAAGTCGCTCATCTACCGCAAAATGGCGCATACCGCGGAGGATCTGGTAGAATACTGCATGCCGGAGGGAATTTATCAGATGTGCCATCACGGTGATGTCAAGCACGGCTTTTACCTGGGCTTCGACGAAGATCCGAAGCTGGATATCGGGCAGCTGGAAGAGCATGTGCAAGAGATAATCCGCCAGAATATCCCTATCAATTTCCACGACGAGGATCACATTACCATCGGCAATACGCTGCACCCCTGCACAGGGCCACGCATTCACGTGCGCTCCACAGGAGAGATCGACAATTTCCGATTGTTGAAAGAGGTGTTTTACGATTCTATGGAAGGGCGCTATCTGATCGTAGGCCTGGTGGGCGAGCGCTGGGATTACGAAACCAGCGACTTAAACCGCATCGCGTTTTAAGCGCAGGAATGTTTGGAAAAACCACAAAAGCCATTGGATGCAGCCACATTTGCTATTGAAAACATATAATACATTTGATATAATTGAATCATGACAATTAGAAACGCAGGAATGGCAGCCAAAGACAGTGCCGCAGCTCCTGCGTTTTTCGTAAGAGGAGAGGTAACAGCCATGAAAGAAATCAGAGCGGAACAGATTACACAGGTAGTCCGCGATCTCTGCATCGAAGCCAACTGCCATCTGCCCGGAGATATCAAGACGGCCATCAGCCAGTGCAGAGCCTGCGAACCCTTTCCCATCGCACAGACCGTGCTGGGGAAAATCGAAGAGAATTTTACCATCGCCGACCAGGATAATGTGCCCATTTGCCAGGATACGGGGCTTGCCTGCGTATTTTTGGAAATCGGACAGGATGTGCACATCGAGGGCAATCTGAAGGATGCCGTGGATGAAGGTGTGCGGCGGGGTTATACGGAAGGGTACCTGCGGAAATCCTGCGTGGGAGATCCCATCGAGAGAGTCAATACCAAAGACAATTCGCCTGCCGTGCTGTACTGCGATGTGATAGAAGGCGACCAGTTGAAGATTACGGTTGCACCCAAGGGCTTTGGAAGCGAGAACATGAGCCAGATCAAAATGCTTAAGCCATCCGATGGACTGCAGGGCGTAAAGGATTTTATCCTGAAGGTGGTGGAGGATGCCGGCCCCAACCCCTGCCCTCCCATCGTAGTAGGCGTAGGCATCGGCGGCACCTTTGACAAAGCGGCGCTGCTGGCGAAAAAGGCGCTGATGCGTCCGGTGGACCAGAGGAGCGAAAAGCCGTTTTACGCGGAGCTGGAGCAGGAACTGTTGGAAAAGATCAACGGGCTTGGCATCGGGCCTCAGGGCTTTGGTGGAAAGACCACAGCGCTGGCAGTCAACATCGAAACCCTGCCCACACATATCGCCGGCCTGCCCTGCGCGGTCAATATCAACTGTCACGTTACCCGTCACAAATCCGCAGTATTATAGCGGCGTTGTCACTGTGAGGGAAAAGCGGTCCGAGGGAGGAAAACTACATGGAAAAGAAAATTACATCACCGCTGTCGGAGGCAGAAGCCAGGGCGCTGCACTGCGGCGATAACGTGCTGATCAGCGGCGTAATCTATACGGGAAGAGATGCGGCGCACAAGCGCCTTGTGGATCTGTTGAAGGAGGGAAAGGAGCTGCCCATCGACGTAAAGGATGCCATCATCTATTACGTGGGCCCTGCGCCCGCGCAGCCGGGGCAGGTGATCGGTTCTGCGGGGCCTACCACCAGTTACCGCATGGATGCCTACGCACCGGCGCTGCTGGATTTGGGCCTGCGGGGCATGATCGGCAAGGGAAAGCGCTCGCCGGAAGTGATCGCTTCCATGGTAAAGAACAAGGCCGTCTATTTCGGTGCCATCGGAGGCGCGGGGGCCCTGCTTGCCAAGTGCATTAAAAAAGCGGAGGTCATTGCCTACGACGACCTGGGAGCAGAAGCCATCCGGCGCCTGGAGGTGGAAAACCTGCCAGCGGTAGTCATTATCGACAGCGAAGGCAATAATCTGTATGAAACAGGCAGACAGGACTATCTGTCCATGGGGAAATAGCCTATGGCGTTGAATCTCAGAATCGACGGAATCAGCGACGAACCCCTGTACCGGCAGATCGTCAATGCAGTAAACCGCGAGGTAAAGGCGGGAACGCTGCCTCCAGGGTATAAGCTGCCCACGGTCAGGGAGCTAGCGGAGGAAATGGGCATATCCAGAGGAACCATCAAGCACGCCTACGATCAGCTGGAATACATGGGCGTGATTAAGATGACCCAGGGCAAGGGCTCGTTTGTGGCGGAACGGGAGGACGAGGATGCGGCCAGCCGCAAAGAGAGGGCTATGGCTGCCATCGACCAGCTGTTTTCCCAGCTGGAGGAGCTGCGCTTTACCCCACGGGAGATGGAGATTTACATCAACTTAAAACTGCGGGGTCTGGAAGAAAAATACGACGTGGTCAAGGTGGCGGC
Source organism: uncultured Peptostreptococcaceae bacterium (assembly GCA_949740445.1). GTDB lineage: Bacteria > Bacillota > Clostridia > Peptostreptococcales > Anaerovoracaceae > RGIG446. Next base: position 13,707 of record CATJIF010000042.1, read on the forward strand.
CATCGACTGCAATCCCGAAACCCTGCAGCTGATGGAAAAGCAGCTGTCCCAGATCGGTTATGCGGAGACAGCTATCTTTGCCTTAAGCCAGCTGCCGGAAGTAGCCGCAAAACTGAACGCCGATTACGATCTGATTCTAACCACCACCACCCACTACGCTCAGGTAGAACCCTTAATCCAGCCTTCCACAACGCTGGGCATGATGGCTATGACGCCGGCCACGCGGACGGTAATTCGCCTGGCCAAGCTGCCGGAGCAGGCAGTGGTGGGGATCGTCTGTGCCAGCGACGCCTTTGCCGGTGTGGTAAGGATGAACTGCCAGGGCATGGGAAACTGGAGCGACTGCATGACCACCCAGCTGCTGGGAAACTACAGCCGGCTGAGGAGCTTTCTGAAGAACAAGGGAGCCATCATACTGCCGGAGGGCTACGGCGCCTTTGCCTCTCCTGAAGAAAGGGAGCTGCTGGCTTCCTATGAGCGGGAAGGGGGGCAGCTGATTCCCTACGATTATAAAATCGACCGGGGGTCGTTCCTGTACGTGGAGGAACAGATCAAAAAGTGCATCAACAAAAAGAGGAGTCTGTAAGCCCTACAGATGCCCGTACATATCCGAATATGCCTGGACATGTACGGCAGAGAACAGCAAAGAACAGCATAAAAAACATCGCCTGCACGAAACTCGTGCGCAGCGATGTTTTTTCTTTTTCAGCGCGCTTTTAGCCGATGCTGCTCCGGCCAGCAGTTCGCCGGGTCGGAATTTTTCAGATCATGTGTTCGCTCTTAGCGCTCTCCGGCGGTAGCGGCGTCAAACTCGGCGCGGATGGCAGCGCACAGCTGGGGATCGCTTATGATGTCGGCACCAGTCATGGCCAAAGCGCAGACATTTTTCCGCATGGCCTCCATGGCTGCGGGCCGCAACGTAGCTTCGCAGAATTCTGCCGTGTGGGTGGCAAAGCCCTGCTCGCCAGGCGCAAAGATATTGTACATATTGTGAATCGTGGGGCAGACGTGGCTGACGTTGCCCACATCGGTAGAACCGGCGACCGGCGATGCCTTCTGAATGTCAGCAATGCCTAACGCCTTTAAATGCTCTGTCAGACGAGCCTGAATGCCGTGGTTGGTAATCATATTATCGTAGCCCAGCTCAAAGTTGGAGATTTCCAGCTGTGCCCCGGCGGCCAGCGCTCCGGCTCTGGCGCAGTTTTTCACCTTTTCGCTCAGCTCTTTCAGGTAGAGCTTATCCGTGGTGCGCACGTAGAACTGAGCTACAGCGCGCTCAGGCACGATGTTGGCTGCCACGCCGCCCTCGATAATGACGCCGTGGATGCGGGCGGTGGAAAGGGCATGCTGCCGCAGTGCATTGATGGAATGGAAGGTGGCAAGGCAGGCATCTAAAGCGTTGATGCCCTGCTCCGGAGCCGCCGCCGCATGGGATGGCCGACCGAGGAAGGTAAATTGAATGGCTTCCAGCGCAAGGGAAGAGCCACTTTCAATATCTGCCTCGTAAGGATGCGAAATCAGAGCGGCATCCACGCCGTCGAAAGCGCCTTTCTCAGCCATGGGAACCTTGGCGCCGCTGGTTTCCTCCGCAGGGGTTCCCAGCACCAAAACACGGCCGCCGATCTCTGCGACCAGCTTGGAAAGGAGAATGCCCGCACCGGTGGATATGGTGCCTAAAATGTTGTGGCCGCAGCCGTGGCCGATCTCCGGTAGAGCGTCGTATTCAGCCAGATAGGCAATGGTGGGGCCGGGCTTTTTGCTGTCGTACTCTGCGCGAAAAGCAGTGGGAATGTCCAGGTAGCCTTCTTCCACGGAGAATCCGTGATTGCGCAGAAGCGCAGCGTGGGCGGCACAGGCCTTTTTCTCCTCGTAGCCCAGCTCGGGATTGTCGTGGATGTAGCGGCTCAGCTGCGAAAGCTGGTCATGCAGGGGCTCATACAGTTGCAATACCTTTTCTTTTTCCATGGCGAACCTCTCTTTCTCATGTGTGTAGTGATGTTAATGTAACAAATTCCAATGCTCTGGGGCAGAAGCAAGCCTTGGGGATGGCCTATTCCATACACCACCCGATGGCCGCAGAGCGATCAGGCTGAAGGTTTTGACATCCCTTGCAGGTGCGTCAGGCTTCCGTATTGCGCCTGGGCGCTTTGGAACAACGTCTGGTCGTAGAAGGAGCAGCGTCCGGCGCCGAAGGCCTTTGCCGTCTCCACGGCAAAGCGGGCAGCTTCTTCCACATCGGCGCAGTGGGAAGCGCCGGTAGCGCATCCAGGCACAGCTGCTTGGGTGGTGATCGCCACGCCGACGACAGGCGCTGCAGAAGCGGTGGAAGGCTGCAAGATGCTGTTCAAATGATACAGCCCATTGCCGTAGGGCGTAATGTCGTAGGTAGACAGGGCGAACACCTGGGGCAGCTTTCCCGTAACGATTTGCAGGATGTCCAGCAGATCCTCGCTCACGGGCAGGATGTAGCCTTCCTTTACCGTGGGGGAGATGGCGATTCCCCGGGTGTTGATAATGCGGTTTCCCTTGGTGGTATCCAGGGAAAGGATGGCATCCAGCTCATCGGATACCTCCTCCCGGTTGACCTGGGCTGTTTCGACTGGCGAATCCATAAAGGGCACGGGGCTGTGAGGACGGACCGGTGCGTCGGGGCAGATGTGGGTGGAAATAAAAACATCGCCATCCAAGAGATCGCCCTTTTGCCGCATGTCCAAAAGCTTGGCCGCCGCCGTCAGGGCTGCCAGAGCGCCGTCGCCGTCGGAGACGAAACCGATCTGCTGGGGCCTGGCTCCCAGTCCGCCCAGGCGTCCTAAAATCCCTAAGGTGGGAGCGGGCTTTGTAGGCTTGCCATCCGAAGGGGAAGGCGTCTTCCCTGCAGTAAAGGCCGTTTTTCCACAGCGTCCGGCAATGCGGATGCGTATCATATCGGTGGAGCCCTTCGGACCGGTCAGGGGATAGACTTGGATGTCAGCCTGGGGGTCGATCTGACGCAGATAGCTCTCCGCCGTCCGACCGCAGGCGTCGGGGCTGTCCAGCAGCTCAAACAGCGCAAGCAGGTGTTTTAGCAGCATAACAATCATAGCCTCCTTTGTTGTAAATCATTGCGCACGGTTGCAAAAGTCCATATGGCCGTTACCCGTCGGGGAAACCTGTTAGAGGTGTGTTCCAAAAGGCAAAGGCGCATGCGCTTTCGGCAACCGGTGAGATACTACTATTCTATCGCGAAATTGCGGAGGTTGTCCATAGGGAAATCGCATTTGTCCATGGGTGAAAAAATTGCGTTTGCCTGCCGGCGCAGAATCGCATATAATAGAAGCTGCCAGAAGCGGGTAGGGAAAGGCTTCGGCAGGCAAGCGCAGGCAGAATCGAACGCCTGCTGGATCGCGGATCGAGAAAACAATCGAAGATAGAAAACGAGGGAAAAGCATGGAAGAGACGAAAGTAAAGTATTACGTAAAAAAGGTGCTGTTAGTCGTAATCGGAGCCATGATTACAGGGGCAGGCGTAACGATTTTCTACGTTCCTGGCTCGATTTTAGGCGGAGGGATTACTGCGATTTCCATCCTGGCCCACCATCTGTTCGGAAGCAGCGTGGCCGCAGTCACCTTCTGCTGCAACATCCCCATCCTCTTGCTGGGGTATTTTCTGGTGGACCGGGAGTTTATGATTCTTTCTACTGTAGGAATGATTTTCATGTCCCTTGCCATGCGGCTGGCAGAAGCGGTGCCAACGCCTACGGAAAACGTAATGACCTGCATCATCGCCGGCGGCTTTATGGTGGGATGCGGCGCAGGGATCATGCTGCGGCAAAACGGCTCCGGTGCGGGTTCCGACGTCATCAGCCGGGCGCTGTACAAGCATTTTTCCATCCCCATGGGAAACGCTTCGCTGGCGATTAACGGCACATTGGTGGCACTGGGTGGCCTGGTTATGGGAATCGACGTAGCGGTGGCAACCATCGCCACCATATTCATCACCGGGCGCATTGTCAATTACATTGTAGAGGGTGTGGACCACAAGCGGACCGTCATCATCATCTGCCAGAACCCTGATGAAATTTCGCAGGCGCTGATGAAGGAATTCGGCCGCGGCATTACGCGCATGGAGGTCATCGGCGCGTATTCCAGACAGCCGAAAACCCAGCTGATGTGCGCCATCAACCCCTACCAGACGCCGAAGCTGCGCAGCATCGTTTTGCGCATCGAGCCCACGGCCTTTGTTACCATTACGGAAAGCATTTCCGTCATCGGCGGGGGATTCCATACCAATCGGCTGAATTGAGGGGCAGGCGGCAGAACGGAAAACCTGCCAGTAAAGAGATGATCAGTGCTGAAACAGGCCGGCAACATGCATTTGCCGGCCTGTTTTGATAGACAGGAACATCATACAAAATTGATAAGCGCATCAATTTACATTATAAAATATATTTGGAAATTTTTATAAAAATAATTGACTTTTTGTATTTTGTTGGATACTATATAACCAAGGTATTATATAAATTAGGAAGAGGTATAAAGGGGGCAGGCATATGGCTACATCAAGCATTTTTCACAATATCAAAATCAGTGATCCCATACAGGCAGAAGCTTTCGTTACTGCTCTTGAAGCTTCGAAAAAGGATCCTGTGGACAGAATCCATAGAAAACGGAAAACTGTAACGACAGATCCGGCAACGATTCGAAGATTGCATGAGATGAACAGAAAAGCTGAGGAAAACGAGTAATGGATGCACTAATAGTCAATATCCTTGATATGCGAAACGAAAACGGAGAGGATGAAGTTGTTCAGGATCTCTCCGTTTTTTCATCGCCATTCAGTGATGAAATTGAAAAATTCATAAAGAAGCAGGCGATGGATTTTGCTAAAAGAAAACTGTCTATTACATATATTGTATTTGATGCAAAGGACGGCAAAATCGTAGGATATTTTACGCTGGCACATAAAGCACTGGATATAGATGGAAACAACTTGAGCAATGCCATCAAAAAAAGACTGAGAAGATATTCAAAGTTTGATCGGGAAACGAATACATATACAGCATCTGCTTTTCTTTTGGCTCAATTCGGGAAAAACTATGCTGTAGATTACGGCAGACGCATTCGCGGGAAGGAGCTGATGGAATATGCTATGGATATTCTTTCGGATATTCAGCATCGCATTGGTGGAGGCGTCGTTTATCTCGATGCAGAAGATCGGCCAAAATTAACAGCATTTTATGAAAATGAAGCAAAATATAAGTGTTTTGGCGAACGATTTTCCTGTTCAGATGGAAGCAAATACCTGCAATACATGAGGCTTTTATGAAATAAATGTGCAAACCCGCCGATATTATCCTCGCTTGTCAGGAAAGTGAACCATTTTAAAAAGCGCGGATATTCCTGACTATCGGGAGTACTGATTGCAGATAAAAACATATTCTGTGTTGTAACGACGGCAGGTTCTGGGGTATCCTTGAAAGAAAACCGCGAAAGAAAATCGCCGGTCTGGCCATGAAGCGGACCTGAAAGCGGGGGATAAGGAGAACTCACTATGGAATATAGAACATTGACGCAGCAGCACATCGAAGCCTTCTTACGCCACCTTGTGGAAGAAGAAAAAAGCGCGGTCACCGTGGAGAAATATCTTCGGGATGTCCGGGCTTTTTTTGTCTTTGCCGGGGAGCAGCCGATGACAAAGGAAATCACCGTAGCATATAAAAAGCATTTAATCCAGTGCGGCTATGCGGCAGGCAGCGTCAACTCCATGCTGGCCTCCTTAAATAGCCTTTTTCGCTTCCTGCACTGGGAGGAATGCCGCGTCAAACATCTGCGGACGCAGAAAAAGCTCTACTGTCCGGAGGAAAAGGAACTGCTGCGGGAGGAATATCTGCGCCTGCTACACGCAGCGCGGGCGCAGCCCCGCTTGCAGCTGATCGTACAGACCATTTGCAGCACAGGCATCCGGGTTTCTGAATTGCAGTATTTTACAGTGGAAGCTGTGCGGCGGGGAGAAATTGCCGTATCGTGCAAGAATAAGACGCGCACGATTCTAATTCCCGGAAAGCTCAGAAAGCAGCTGCTTCGCTTCGGCAGAACGCAGGGAATTGAGTCCGGCGTTCTGTTTCGCACAAAGAGCGGAAAGCCCATCCACCGCAGCAGCATCTGGGCTGCCATGAAACGGCTGTGCGAAGCGGCCAATGTGGCCGCCTCCAAGGTATTTCCCCACAACCTGCGAAAGCTTTTCGCCCGGACCTTCTACACCGCGGAAAAGGACATCGCTCAGCTGGCAGACTTATTAGGACACAGCAGCATCAATACCACCCGCATTTACATTATGACCACCGGCACCGAACACCGGAGGAAAATGGAGGGGCTGCGATTGCTTCTGTAAACAGCGGCAACTGGCGCCTGCTGTGAATCCGTCTTGTCTTTGCATCCTAAGTGCGGGTTCTGAAGGCAGGGGTGCAGAGGAAAATCTGCGGACAAATAAAAAACTACATTATTTACATAATGTAG
>CATJIF010000043.1 GCA_949740445.1 uncultured Peptostreptococcaceae bacterium
CATTGCGTACTATAATGAAGCAGTATTCACCGACCAGCGGGTCGGTTTTCCTATCATTTCAGGAGGATTAGAGCATTATGAAAAAAAGTAAAATCGTACTTATCGCTGTTGTGGCGGTTTTGCTTCTGTTTTCCGCCTACCGGATTGCAAGCTCCGGCACGGAGACGGTAACGGAGGAAAAGCAGCTGGTAAACGTAAAGACCGGACAGGTCACTCTCATGGACCTGACGACTACCGCCCCGCTGACCGGAACGGTCCGGGCAGAAAATCAGGTAACGGTATCCGCCGGGCTTCAGGCCGAGGTTACGCGCGTTTACGTGGAGGTGGGCGACTACGTTACCGAAGGCACGACGCTGTTTACGCTGGACACCTCTTCCATCAGCGGAAGCTACGGGCAGGCGGCTGCCGCCTATAATATGGCTGTGGAGGGCATGAACACCGCCAAGACCAACTACGAGCGCATGCAGACGCTCTACGCGGAGGGTGCTGTCTCGCAGCAGGCGCTGGAACAGGCGCAGACCACCTACGCCACGGCGGTGGAGCAGGTCAATCAGGCTTCGGCTGCCCTGGGCTCTGCCGGAAGCGCCTTGAGCAATGGCACGGTTACGGCGCCGATCTCCGGCTATGTAACAGAGCTGAATGTGGTCGAGGGGCAGTATCCTGCGGGCGCTGCCGCTACCATCAGCGACACCTCGGCGCTGGAAATCGGCACCAATGTCTCGGAATACCTGGTGGGCCGGCTGCACGCGGGCGACCCTGTTACCATCTCTGTCAAGGCGCTTCCGGGGCAGACCTTTACGGGCACGATTAAGAGCATTGCGCCAGCGCCCGGCACCGCCGGTTTCACCTACCCGGTTACCGTGGCTTTAGACGCTGGCCAGGAAGGCCTGATGGCGGGCATGTTCGCCGAGGTTCACGTGGTTTCCGACCGCAAAAACGGCGTCATCGCCGTTCCCTCCGACGCTGTTTTAATCACCGACAGCCAGACGAAAGTCGTAGTGCTTCACGATGCGATTCCGGAATTCGTTCTGGTAGAAACGGGACTGGATAACGGCGAGTACGTGGAAATTCTCTCCGGCCTGTCCGAAGGCGATGTGATTGTTACCACCGGCCAGCACTATGTCATTGAAGGCGAAGCCGTCAATATCGTAGACTAAGGAGGCTGCCCTATGAATGTATCCACAATTTCGGTCAAACGACCGGTTACCACTGTCATGCTTTTAATGATCGTGGTTCTTCTTGGCATTACCTCTCTGATCGGCATCCCCATGGACTTGCTTCCAGATATGGAAATCCCCGTGGCTCTGGTTATGGTTTCTTACCCCAACGCTTCTCCGCAGGAAATCGAAACTATGATTACCGAGCCCATCGAGGGGCAGCTGGCTACCGTAGAGGGGCTCGACGAGCTGGTTTCCATGACCACCGCCGGAAGCTCTGTTACCATGGTGCAGTTCGAAACCGGAACGGACATGAACTTCGCTACGCTGGATATGCGCGAAAAGGTATCAATGATCGAAGATTACCTGCCGGAAAACGCATCCGAGCCCATGGTTCTGAAAATGAACATGGATTCCACTCCGGTAATGCAGGTATACGTCTCCGGCGACATGCCGCTGGACCGTCTGTACGCCAAGGTCGATGAAAACGTCGTCAGCGCCTTTGAGCGCTCCTCTGGCGTGGCTTCGGTCAGCGTTACCGGCGGCCTGGAGACGGAAATCGCCATCACGCTGGAGCAGGAGCGCCTGCTCGGCTACGGGCTCTCGCTGTCGTCGCTTTCTCAGATGCTGGCAGCCGATAATCTCAACCGCCCTAGCGGTGAAATCAGCAAGGGCAGCACGCAGCTGACTGTCCGCACGCTGGGCGAGTTCGATTCCATCGAGGATGTCAAGCGCTATCCCATTACGCTGCGCACGGGCGAAATCGTCCGCTTAGGCGATATCGCCACAGTGGTAGAGGGTTATCAGGAGCAGACCTCCGTCAGCCGCATCGACGGAAACATCGCCATCGGCCTCGCCGTTACCAAGCAGTCGGAATCCAATACAGTAGATGTTTCCAAGGGCATCCTCAAAACCATCAAGCGGCTGCAGGCCACCAACCCGGACCTGACCTTTACCGTGGGCATGGACCAGGCGGATTTTATCCAGAGCGCCGTTTCTTCGGTGGCGCAATCCGCTGTCAGCGGAGCGATTCTGGCGGTAATCATCATCTTCCTCTTCCTGAAAAACCTCAGCTCCACCGCGGTGATCGCTATCTCCATCCCCACATCGTTTCTCGCTACCTTTGTTATGATGCGGTATTCGGGAATGACGCTGAACATGCTGACGCTGTGCGGCCTTACCCTGGGCGTGGGCATGCTGGTGGATAACTCCATCGTTGTTTTGGAAAACATCTACCGCAAGAACCAGGATATGAACGATTCCTTCGGTGCCGCCATCTCCGGCAGCAGCGAAGTATTTCTCTCCATTGTGGCCTCTACGCTGACTAGCGTTGTGGTCTACCTGCCCATCGCTATGAGCAGCGGCATTTCGGCTATGATGTTCCGGGACTTCTGCTTTACCATCATCTTCGCGCTGATGGCTTCGCTTGTTGTCTCCATGACGATTGTTCCCATGCTGTGCTCTAAACTTCTGCGCCGCGAAGTGCATACAGATTATATGCGCATCGGTACAAAGCGCATCAAATTCCGCCTCATCCCGCGCTTTACAAAGGCGATAGAAGAGCTTACCGAGTGGTATACTGCGGTCATTACAGCTGCCCTGCGGCACAGAAAAAGGACGGTTGCCCTCTGTGCTGCGATCTTCGCCGTATCGCTGACGCTGATTTCCCTCGTGGGCATGGAGCTGATGCCGGCAAGCGATGAGGGAACCTTCTCCGTCTCGGTGACTTCGCCTTACGGCACTTCGATTGCCGACCGCGAAGCCATGATTTCCGGCATGGAGGAATACCTGTTGACGCTTCCGGAGGCAGAGCACGTAACCATCGACATTTCCGAGACTTCCATGCTCGGAAGTCAGTCTACCACCTCTACGCTGTCCGTTACGCTGGTGGATAAAAACCAGCGCCAGCGCAGCACCGCACAGGTGGTAAAGGATGTAAAGAAACAGTTTAGCAGCATCGCCGGAGCGGATATCACTGTGGCCGAATCGTCTATGGTATCCTCCATGATGGGCGGCTCGGATATCTCTCTCAGCCTCTTCGGCGATGATCTGGAGATTCTGGAAACCGTAGGCGACGACCTGGCGGCTCAGATCAGCGACATTCCCGGCGTTTCGGAAGCGTCGCTGGACATGAGCGAAGGAAACCCGGAAATTCGCGTCCGCCTCAACCGCTCGGTGGCCGCCAATTACGGCATCACCGCCTACCAGCTGGCTAACGCGCTGGAATCCTCCCTCACGGGAAGCACAGCCACGCGCTTAAAGCGCGACGGCGAGGAAATCGAAATCAACCTGTCGCTCAACGACGCCTACAGCAAAACCGTGGATAATATGAAGCAGATTATGATTCCCGCTTCTACCGGGCAGATGGTGCCAGTCGGCGAAGTGGCTGACTTCGAATTCGATAATTCACCCACGGTCATCTACCGCCAGAACCAGCACCGCATGACAACGCTGTCCTGCAGCGTAGAGGGCCGCGATTTGGGATCTGTTTCGCGGGATGTTACCCGCCTCTTAAACAGCTATCCCTTCCCCGACGGCTACTACTACGACAACGGCGGACAGCAGGAACAAATGATAGAAGCCTTCGGCAGCCTGGGCCTGGCCCTGATCGTAGCCATCCTCCTGGTCTACATGCTTCTGTCAGCGCAGTTCGAATCCATGGTGCTGCCGCTGATCGTTATGATCGCCATCCCCTTCGCCATGTCGGGAGCGTTTTTAGCGCTGTTCTTTGCGGGCATGCGGCTGTCCATGACCTCCTTTACCAGTCTGGTTATGCTGATCGGTATGGTAGTAAACAATTCCATCCTTCTGGTGGAATTTATCAAGCTGAATTCCGCGGAAATGAGCCGCGACGCGGCCATCGTGGAAGCTGGCCGCACCCGTCTGCGCCCCATCCTGATGACGACGCTGACTACCGTGGTAGGTATGATCCCCATGTCCTTAGGGCTTGGCGACGGCGGTGAAATGTTAGCGCCCATGGGCGTTGCCATCATGGGCGGCATGGCGGGCTCTACGGTAGGCGCGCTGGTGCTGGTTCCCGTGCTGTATGCGTGGAACGACGACCGGCGGCAGAAGCGCGAAAAGAAAAAACAGGCGCGCGAGGAAAAGATCGCCCGTCTGGAAGCGCAGTGGGCTAACGAAGCCTGAGGCGATATGAGGTTTGTTATGGATACGATTACAATGAAGGAGAAAACAAAAAAGAAGCGGCAGTTGATTTTGGAATCGGCGCTCACCGTTTTTCTAAACAAGGGCTATGAAAAAGCAAAAATTATAGATATCGCAAGGGAAGCCGGCATCGGAAAAGGCACGGTCTACGAATACTTTAGCAGCAAGGAGCATTTATTTTCTTGCCTGATGGACAATTTTTTCGAGGAATACGTGCAGAAAACGGAAGAAGTCCTGCAGCAAACAGAGGAAAAAAGCTGTCGAGATACGCTGGCCGCCCTGTTTCGGATGGAAAGCAGCCTGTACAAAAGCCTGGCCTGCGCCTCTCTGACGCCGCTGCAGATTCAGATGGAATTTGTACACTTTCCCGAGCTGAAGCACACGTTGCGGCGCATTCTCCAATATAAATACGATACGCTGCACGATGTCTTAAAGCGCGGAATTGCCGCTGGCGAGCTGCGCGCTGTCAGCCTGCCGCTGACTACGATTATGCTGATGGGCGCCACGTTTTTTATTACAGGCTTTGCCGCTGCCCACCTGCAAGAAGATTCACAAGCAGCATCGACGCCAACAGCATCGGCAGTGCAGACAACATGGGCAATCGCTCAGACAGCGCGGACAGCATCAGCGGTTCCAGCACAGTCGCGGGCGGCAGCCGCCTGCGGCGCCGGCTCCCGGATGCCCTTCGACTGCTCCATCCTTCAGATTCCGGCAGCGGAGTTAAAGGATTTTCAAAGCGACAATCTTCTGGACCTTATGATGTACGGGCTGAGCGCCTGTTAGCGAAGCAGCCTGCCCATTGGAGCATCGCTATTGCACGCAAAAACCCCTGCCATACGAAAGCGTATGGCAGGGGTTTTTATCTTTCAGCTGTCCACCTTATTGAATGATGTTGCATTGCAATCCGCCAAATTTTATTGGAAATACGGAGCCGAACGAGAGCTTAATAAATGCGGTTGGGAATAAAGTTGTTGTCCTCCAGTACCTCCAGCACCTGTTTGATATGGTCGTGGCCGTTGGTTTCTACTGTAACCTCCAGCGCCACCTTGTTGGAATAGCGGTCGATGGCCTTAAACTGGTTGTGCTGCAGCTCGATTACGTTAGCGCCGTTTTCCGCCAGCAGCTGGGCTACCTTCAGCAGCTGGCCCGGTTTGTCGGGAAGCTCTACGCTGAAGCACATGATCCGTCCGCGGCTGATAAGACCCTGGTTGATGATGGAGGAAATCGTTACCACGTCGATGTTTCCGCCGCTGACCAGGCACACGATCTTCTTGCCCGGCTTCGCCCGCTTCTTTACGCCGGCCAGCGGAACTACGCCCGCGGTTTCTGCGATCAGCTTGTGCTTTTCCAGCACCACCAGCACAGCGTCCATAATATCCTTTTCCGTTACAGTGATGATCTCGTCCACGTACTTTTTCGCCATAGCGAAAGTCAGGTCGCCCGGCTGGCGCACGGCCACGCCCTCAGCGCTGGTTTTTACGCTGGAGAGGCGCGTTACCTGCCCCTCGTCGATAGAAATTTTCATCGCCATGGAGCCCACCGGTGAAACGCCGATGACCTTGACATCGGGGCGCATGGTCTTGACCGCCAGAGCGATGCCGGAAATCAGCCCGCCGCCGCCGATGGGAACTAAAATCTCATCTACATCGCACAGCTCTTCCAAAATTTCCAGGGCGATGGTGCCCTGCCCGCACAGGACATCGTAATCATCGAAAGGATGCACAAAGGTGTAGCCCTTCTCCTGCGCCAGGTTCATCGCCTTGTTGTAAGCATCGTCGTACACGTCGCCGTGAATGACTACATCTGCGCCGTAGGCCTTGGTCGCGTTCACTTTTAAAAGAGGCGTTACGTTAGGCATAACGATGGTTGCCTGAATGCCGCGCTTCTGCGCAGCAAAGGCCACGCCCTGGGCGTGGTTTCCGGCAGAGGAAGCGATAACGCCGTGAGCGGCTTCTTCCTCGCTGAGGTTCATAATCTTATTGTAAGCGCCGCGGATCTTAAACGAACCGGTCATTTGCAGGTTTTCCGGCTTCATGTAGATGTCGCAGCCGTATTCTTCGCTGTAAAAATCGCTGTGAATCAGCGGCGTGGGCTTTAATACCCCCTTCAAATTGGCCGCCGCCTTCTTCAGGCTTTCCTGATGCTGCTCGTCGCTCATACCCATATATGCGTTCACTTGCTCTGTTTTCATACTCTTTCCTCCTGTGTAGTCCTGCGTTTCCTCTTAATCATGGCGCATTTCCGCAAAAATTTCAAGAGTTTTATTTGCAAACGTAATAAATTTTGCTGATGCCGGGTTTGGACAAACGATTTATGACATAATTGCGCCTGATGCCCACTGTACTTAATGGCCCCCGATTGGCAAATGTTATGCGCATGGTAAGAAGGGGCTGCTAATCAACAGGGCGGTAACGCTATTTCAGCAAATAAAAAAACAGCGGAGGGACTTCGTTTCGCGAAATCCCTCCGCCGCGGACAGCGACCAGGTGATACTGCAACGGCTGCTATACTTCATCTGTGCCGCCAAAGCGAGCGCTCTGGGCAATGGCCCAGGCGATGAGCTTAATGCGGTCCTTCAGACTTGACAGCAGCGCATATTCCTGCTCCGAATGGCTGTACTCGCCGGAAACACCCATGGAACACAGTACAGGAACGCCTGCGTTACCGATGTGCGCTGCGTCAGAGGCCCCGCCGCGATAGTGCCCCTGGGGCACAGAAAGTTGCAACTCTCTCGCCATCTCCTGTACAAATCGCAGCAATTCCCGCACGCCGTCGGTGGTTTCAAAGGGAGGCAGCAATTCTCCCAGCTGCATTTGCACGCTGGTTCCCTCGATGCCCGGCACAGCGCATATGCTGTGAATGTTCCTTTGCAGCTGTTCGAAGTCCGCCATCGAAGAAAACCGCAGATCCAGCGCCGCGCTGCAAGCATCTGGTATGATATTGACCGCCGAGCCGCCCTGGATTCTTCCCGGGCTGACGGTCAGCCCCTTTTCTACCTGGGTCAGGGCACTGATTTCCTCCAGTTTGCTGCACATTTCCAGGATGGCGTTTCTGCCCCGCGCAAAATCGTTTCCCGGATGGCTCTGCACACCTTTTACATTTAAGTAGCACTCCGCTGTGCCCTTGCGCCCAATGCAGACATCCGCATTGAGAAACCCGGTTTCCAGATTAAAGGCAAACAGGGCACCTCTGCTGTATTCCGCAAGCAGTTCTGCCGTCCGGCTGCCCGGATGCCCGGTTTCTTCATCCCCTGCCAGCAGTATCCGCACGCAGACGCCTTCTGCACGCAGGAGGGAAAGCAGCTTGACCGCGTACATCGCCGCGATGATTCCGCCTTTCATATCCAGCGCCCCCGGCCCTTCCATGCAGCCCGCTTCTTCGTCTAAACGCACCCTCTGCTGCTCCTGGCCGCAGGCGAATACGGTGTCGTAGTGCCCGGACAGTACCACGCGCCGAAGTGCATTGCCTTCGCCAATTCGGTTTTCCTGACGATTCGGGCAGGCCGCGCCATTTCTGTCGCTTTGATTGCCCTGGTCGTCCTGTCTGCCCCATGGGCCCCAGTCCGCTACGAGCAGCTTCGGACATTTGGGCCCTGTTTCGAGCAGCTGGCAGCGGCATTCCTCTGCAAACCACTGCTGCAGCTGCCCGGCAACCCGCTCCATTGCCTGGGCCTCGTTTGCCGTGCCGCCCAGGCAGAGCAATTCCTTCCACCGTGCGAGCATCTGGCTCCAGTGTGCCGCGATCCAGCGGTCCATTTCCTTTTTTGGCGCTTCCATTGTGCGTTCCCCCATTCTATGTTCTTCAGCGTTCTTCAATGGCAGTTTTCATCGCACGCGGCTTCCTGCCGCGCATAAAAGGCTTCGGCATTGTCGCAAAAGATCCGCTGGCGTTCTTGGGGCGTAAAATACCCCAGCTCGATTCTCTGCCGTTCCAGACGGGGCTCGAAGGCCGGGTAATTGGTTTCGAACAGCACTCGACCCGGTGCTACCGTGCGCTCCATCTCCGCAAGCCACTCCGCTGCCACTGCCGCTGCTGTGCCCAGGTACAAGTTCGGCACCCTGCCCATAAAATATTTTACGTCGGTCAAGGTATAGCCGCTCAAATCCAGCTGCCCGGCGTTGGTCATCAAAAACCGCACCGTTGGATATTCTTTTGCCGCATCGGCAATCTGCGATACGTGGGACACCCACGGATAGCCCGCTTCTACGATCACTCCGACCCCGTATTCCGCAGCACATTCCAAAACGGGGTGGACGGTGGGGCTGTTGATGGGGCAGTTTTCTTCCCAGGGATTGAGGTACACTGCCCGCACCGCCGGATTTTGCAGCCGCAGGCGCAGCTCTGCCCTCGCCTCCTCTTTGCCCTGCCAGGGATCGATCCGCACCGCCGCATAAAAGCGCCCCGGATGCTGCGCTGCAACGCTTTCGATATAGTCGTTTCCTTCTGCCATTCGATAAGAGAGCGGCTTTTCCGCAAGAAGCATGGCCCGATCAATTTCCATAGCTTCCATCACTTGCAGATAGTCCTCCGCCAGAAAAGAAGTTCCTTTATAGGAGCGTCCCAGCTTTACGTCTGCGTCAAATACCATTATACTCCCTCCCGTCCAATTTTAACAGCGCCGCTGCATTTTTGAAAAAGACCATCTCTTCTGCTTCTGCTCCCAGCTGCGCGTTCTTCACCTTCTGAATTTCCAGCTGCGGGTTGTCCGTAGGCAGGTCCGTTCCAAAGAGAATGCGCTGAGGCCCCAATTCCTCTACTGCGTGGCGGATGCCTTCGCTGAAGCAGAATTCGCAGGTATCCATAAACACGTTGGGATAGCGTTTGCACACGCGGATAGCGTCCGCGCCGTGGCGGAACCCTCCCATATGCGCTAAAATAATCTTCGTCTGCGGGCATTGCTCTGCCGCCTCCCCGATCTGCAGCGGCAGCGTCAGATTCTCGTCCGAGCAGTGAAACAGCACCGGGATGTCGTACTGCGCCGCCTTTCTCAGGATTTTCAGCGTGGGCTCCGTAAAGGGATGCATGGAATACGAGGTGGGATGCAGCTTAATCCCCCGATAGCCGTACTTGGTAACCGCAAGGTCGATGGCTGCCTCCGTTTCTTCCGTAAACCGCGGGTTGAGCCGTAAAAAGGGAATCAGCCGCCCCGGATAGCTGCAGCAGCCGTGGTACAGTTCTTCCATCGCATTGCGCTTTGGCCCTGGGTAATTCACATATGTACTGACCACCGCAATGTCGATTCCGGCGCGGTCCATGCAGGCGATCACCTTTTCCGGCGGATCGTTCCAGCCCCGCGCCAAAAATACATCCATGTGCGCATGTGCGTCGATAATCATCTTGTATTTCCTCCTTCTTTCGCTTCGTCTGCGGGATGCTCTGCCCGTCTGCAGGAGGCTCCGCAAACAGCGGGATATTCCGCAAGCGCCTGACTGCTGCCGCCTACAGCAGCACCAGCAGGCCGCCCACCACCAGGCCCATGGCGATTGCTACCACCGCGCAATAGCCCATCACATCTTTGATTTCCAGCTTGGCGACCGCCAGCACCGGCAGAGCCCAGAAGGGTTGCAGCAGGTTCGTCCACACGTCGCCCCAGGCCAGCGCCATGGCGACTCTCGCCGGGTCGGCCCCCAGCGCCAGCCCCGCAGGAATCATCACCGGCCCCTGTACAGCCCACTGTGAGCCGCCGCCCGGAACCAGGAAGTTAATCAGCCCGGCCGACAGGAATGTAAAGAGCGGAAATGTCTGCGCTGTGGCGATTTCAATAAAGCCGTCCGCGATCATCAGCGTAATGCCCGTGGATTTCATCATTCCCATAATGCTGGCGTAAATGGGAAATTGCAGCGCAATGCCGGCGCAGCTGATCATGGATTCCTTTACCGCATTGGCATAGGCCGCAGGCGTGCGGTAAGCGATCATTCCCAGAATAAAGAATAGCAGAATTACGGTTTCAATGTTCAGATTCCAGCCGTTGTTCCACACGTACCATCCGAAGTAGGACAGGCCGATGGCCGCCACTAACACCGTAATGACCGGGCTGTTGTTCAGCAGCTGCGAAAACGTCCGTTCGCCCTGTGCAACTTCTGCTGCCTCCGGCTCTTCTTCGATAAACAGCCGCGGGTCGGCTTCGATAATGTCCTTTGCCTCGCGGGGCGCCATCCGGGTGTAGATAAAGAGGCACACTGCAAAGGACGCCGCGGTAATGATGAGGTTCCACGAGCTGAACAGCGTATCCGTCAGCGGCACAATTCCCATTTCCTCCTGCAGGAAGTGCCCCTCTGTGGCAACCAGGAGCGGCACAGCGGAAGAAAGCCCCAGCAGCGTATTGTTCGCCCCGTAGGCCACCGCTACCATCAGCGGAAAGTGGATTCCCTTTTTGCTGGCCGCGATTTCCTTGGCGATAATCGCGCCGCCCACTAAGCCCAGGCCCCAGTTGAAGTAGCACAGGCAAAACGTCGCCACGTACAGGAGGATTACCGCCTGCACGTTATTCTGCGGAATTCTTGCTACCCGGCGCAGCACGGATTTTACCGCCTTAGCGTTGGCCAGCGCATGGCCGGTAAACATTACCATAATCATCTGCAATGTAAACGGCAGCATGCTGAAAAACCCGGTGGACCAGTGCTCCAGCATCTGCGGGAAGCTCTGTCCGGCCACCACCATGCCCACGCCGAACATTACCACCATAAAAATCAGTGCAATCGTAAATGCATCCGGCAAATATTTTTTGACTAACAGCACGAAAAAGTCGGTCATCTTCTTTATCATAGCGCTCTCCTTTCAGTTTCCGGCTGGCGGAAACGCCTTCGGCCTCTGCCGGTTGGGAATTTGCCAACCGCAGGGCTGCTAAACAGCAATCCTCTGAGGAAACCGCCGCCGCTTGGCAGCATCCGGCCGCCGACAACGTCTCTGCCCCGATTGGCAGGTGCGCGCCCTCCTTCCAATCGGTAATATTTTCTGAATTTTTTTAATTCTATCATTGACCTGCGGAAACTTCCAATATATAATGCGTAATAGACCTATAACAGTTTTGTTATAAGTTTTGGCCGGCAGCAAGATGCTCTGCCGCTCAGTTCTTCGCAGCAGTTCGACCACATTTGCAATGTATCAATCCACTGCTTGCGGATATCGGCAGTTTCTCCAGTGATATCGAAAACGAGGTATTTGCATGGATATTTTACAGCTGCGAGAATTTAAGACCATCGCCGAACTGCAGAGCGTCAGCCGGGCTGCCGAAGTGCTTCACGTGGCCCAGCCCTCGCTCAGCCGCACGATTAAAACGCTGGAGGCAGAGCTGAATATTTCGCTGTTCGAACGCACTGGCAGGAATATCTGCCTCAACGAAAACGGTAAAATTCTGCTGAAGTACACCAACGATATCCTCCACAGCATCGACCAGATGAAAATGGAGCTTTCCCACGCCAACTTTCAGAATCTATCGGTTATGCCCATCAATTTCTATGCGGCCTCTGCTCTGATGCCCTATATCGCCCGGCAGTTTCACAGCCGCTATCCACACATTAAATTGCAGCTGTTTTCTCAGAAATCCAGCGATTTAAAACGCGGCGCCCTGGGCCGCATTGCGGTATTCGCCTCTGCAAGGCAGGAGGAAAACGAGAACGCCACGCTTTTACTGACCGAACGCATCCTCGCCGCCGTACCGGCTGCGCATCCTCTGTCCGTCAGAAAAGAACTGTGCCTGAAAGAGCTTCAGAAGGAAAATATTATTTCCTGCACCCGGGGGGTTGCCATCCGCGACAATATGGATTACTTTTTCCGCCAAGAGGGCGTGAAGCAGACGATTTTTTTAGAGTGCAACGAGCCTTCTGCCATTCGCGATCTGGTGTATTCCGGTTTTGGCATTTCCTTTTTTCCGGAATATTCCTGGGGGCGCCTGCTGTCGGATGCCAACGTGGTATACATTCCCATCGTCCATCCGGCCTGCCGGCGCTTTCTCTACATTACCTGGGGCGGCGCTAGGGAAAAAAAGCCCGAAAGCGTCCAGGTGTTCGAAGGCTTTCTCTCCGATTTCTTTGCCCAGGCCGGCGGTTCGGCCTTTCCTGTCCTCCCGCTGCAGAAACTATAGGGCAATCGAAGGGATGCGTATACGATTCGGGTGGCTGTCCCTGCCTCTGTTGCCGCAATCACGGCAAAACAAAATACCCGCGATCAGCTTGTGTACTGATTGCGGGCATATGCGATGCCTTGGAACGTATTTTCTATTATAAATCAGCTTCGAACGGTACAACGCAATCCCGCTGGATTTTATCGCTCCCGGCCAAGCCATGCAGTGCAATTCCCATATTCTATCCTCTTTTTCAACGCCAGAGTTACTATCCTGCCAATCTCATGCTCCAAACGCCTGTCACCACCAGTACCAGGCCTCCGAGAAAGAAAATCACTCGACGGGCGTTTCTGCCATAGCGATGTGACTGAGGCGCACCGGCGGGATCGCAGAGCCAGTTCCAGTTCAACGCTGCACCAGCTATCAGCACTACACCGGTGATGATTAAAATGGCGTTCCAATGCGTTTGCACGAATGTTGTGATTGTTTCGCTGTCCATTTGCGCCCACCTCCTAAAAACCATTGTCTAAACAGCAAACTCTGCTGCTTTGGCCAATTATTTGTACCAGCTCCTTACCGCACCGGGCAGACGCCGCCCTCGCATCCGTCGTTTCCGATGTCGAACTGCATTTCTTCTTTTTCGTATTTTCCAATCAGGGAAGGGACGAAGGGCGCCATGGCTTTTTTGCGCGCCTCGTATTCCTCCTGCGAAATTTCCTCGAAGGGCAGCAGGTCGTAAAAGCTGTCGTCGAAGCTGAGGAAGGACAGGGCCACGGTGTCGTCCCAGTGCTCCCACACCCACTGCTCCACCTGTTCCCACTCGTGGTCGCGCACGTGGATGGTAATTGAACAGTTATGCTCCACGTAATGGGTCATAAACATCCGGTAAATCTCTAACTGCTCGATGGCTGATACGTCTTTTTTCAGCCGTCCTGCCGGGGCCTTTACCGGAAATTCCACCACTTTTGTGGTACAGGTTTCGCGCTCCTGGCCCACCTCCGGATAGACCGGATAGCCCAGCTCCTCGCAGACCTTTGCCAGCGGATCGTCGGCGCTGATGCGGATGCGCCGTACAAAATAAGGCGCATGAGAGAAGTGGACGCCGGAGGAAACCACGGGCAGAAGCGACAGGGTTCCTTCGGGCTTTACCGTGGTAATTAAAAGCGGCTCGCGCATGTTCAGTTCTCTGGCGTATTCCATTGCCGCCTGGCGAGCGGTACGCTTCAGGTCGTCTAACAGCTTTTCCTGGTCCTCTGCCGTATAGTGCAGCGCGTTGACCATATCCTGCCATCCAGTGAGGGAACACCCTAAAAGCTTATCCCTCTGCTGTACGCTGTTCCACTCGGGAAGCTCCATTTCCGTACAGGTCATGCGGTATCCGGCCCTGGCCGAAAGCCGCTGGGCCTCCATCAATCCCTCGTAATCCAGCGTCCCCTCCGGCGTTACAAAGCCCATAACGTTGACGGTGGTCAGGTTGCACAGCCCCTTGGAATCCAGCAGGATTTCGGCGCAGGGATTTACGCCGTTAAAGCCGGGCCGCCGCCTGGCGCCCGCTTCCTCGTTTACCCATCCCGGTTCACCGGAGTAGCGCATCTGCTGCAGATGCCAGTGAAGCATCTCCCGCGTAGGCTTTTGCCGATAGTAAATGGAATTGTTGGACATCTGCCGGTGGGAAAGCTCGGGGTCGATGTTCCACTGCCCGTCGGTTTTTTTGTAGAGCTGGCTCTTGGCCTGAATGCACTCCTTGTCGTCAGCGTCGATCAGGGCGATTTCTGCGGTCCTGCGCACGCCGCCCACCACCACGTTTTCGCCAATGATATTGGCGATGTCCAGGCAGTCGATGGGCTTCAGCTTGACCTTCGCTTCTGTGGTCCGGGCTGCCGCCTTTTCGATGACGCGGTTGATCTTGGTAAACATGTTCTTCATGGACGCGTGGCCGCTGGCCGTGCCGCCAAAGGTCTGCAGCCGCTCACCCTTTTCCCGCACGTGGTCGTAGTTCAGGATAACTGTTGTAATCCTGCGGTATTCGGCGCTGTAGAGCACTTTCAGATAGTAATCCAGCGACTGTACCCATCCCTCTTTGCTGTCGCCGATGGTGATTTTTACTGTGTTGTTGCGAGTGAATTCCAGCGAGGTATTGTCCTGCCGCAGGGGTTTCAGTACCGGCGTATACGCTTCGTGAATGATCTCCACGTCAGTGCGCACCCGGGGCAGCTGCTCCACGTCGCTTTTTAAAATGCGCAGCCCTACGCCCGAACCCACCATCAGCAGGTAGAACACATCCCGGAAGGACGCAAAGCTGTCGATGACCTGAAACGAGCAGTTGTAGTTGGACATGGGATAGTAGCGCGATACGTCGGTTCCGCCCACCCAGAAGGTCCGTCCGGATAAGAACTGCTTCAGCCCGAAGATGTTGCGGTAGAGCCTCTCTGCCTCGTCTCTGGATGTGGGCACCAGGCTGCAGTTGTATTCCACGGCGCGGCGGACGGTTTCCCACCAGTATTCCCTGCGGGATTCCTCGGGAAGCCAGCGGGAGTAGGTGCGGTAGTATACGAAGTTTCCCAGCTGGTTCATGGGCGAAGGCGCATGTTTGTAGCGGCTGATAAATTCTTCCGAAATCAGGCGCCCATCCCGCCGTTTTCTGGCATCCCTGGTCTTATCGCGCTCGTAGCGGTAAATGATGAATTTCTTCGCCACATCCTTTCGCTCGCTTGCCATGAGAAAATCCTCGACCATGTCCTGAATTTCCTCCACATTGACCGCACGCGCCAATGCCTCTGCCTGCGTTTCTATGGCCAGGGCTATGGCCCGTGCCATCTGGCTGTCGATGCCGGGCTTTGTCTCTGCCATGGCGTGTTCGATGGCTGTCTGTATTTTTTTACCGCAAAATTCCGTTTCCGAACCGTCTCTCTTAATCACTCGTTTCATCTGTGGCGTTCTTCCTTTCTCTGCCTGTGCAGCGCGTTTCTTCGGCTTTCCGCCTCTGCGCTACATTTCGTCTGTTCGTTTTACGCAATCCCCATTATATAGTATTTCTCAAGATACTTCAATGAAAAATATTTTGCATGGATTGCTGTTCATATCGCGCACACATAGCGGTTGGATTGTGCACCAACACTGCCGGTTTGCGCGCTGCCGTGCAGAGTGTATACAACCTTGCAGAGTGTATATAATCGCGGCGACTGCCCCCTTTTTTGATGTTTTCTCTTTACTTTTTTAAAAAAACACATATAATCGTATACGCATCAACATGAAATCAAACATCCATACAAATAACCTGTATTTACGGAGGTCCATCAATTGCCCATGTATACCAATATTCATATGCCGGAGACCAGCTCCCTATCCGGCAGCCTGTTTCACCAGCTGCGCGCCGATATTCTGCAGGGAAGGCTGCAGCCGGGCGAAAAGCTTACGGAACAGCGCATCTGCCAGGAATATGTCGTCAGCCGCACACCAGTGCGCGAAGCGTTTCAAAAGTTGGAAATGGATGGGCTGATCGAAACCATTCCCCACCGCGGCGCCTTTGTGGTTGGCATTACTACCCGCGACTTGCAGGATATGTACGAACTGCGCAAGGCCTATGAGGCCATCGCAGTCCGCTGGGCCATCGAACGCATTACGCCGGAGGAATTCAGCACGCTGAACGAAGCCTATGAATTCATGGAGTTTTATACCATGAAGAACAACATCGAAAAAATGCTGGCGATCAACATGCAGTTCCATCAGTTGATCTACAACGCTGCCCACAACCGCATGCTGCTCCACGCTTTAACCAACTTTCAGGTCTATATCAAGCAGACCCGCTCCGACCGCACATATGCCCACGACTCTATGGATCAGGTGCTTTCTGAGCACCGAGAAATTTTCCAGGCCTTCGTCGACAGAGATGTATCGGCTGGCTCGCAGGCCATGGTTCGACATCTGAACAACGCCCGGCAAAGAGCCGGTTTTCCGCAGGAAGCGTCGCTGTACCCGCTGTAAAAAACCGCAAAAAAGAAGGCGCTGATTTGCTTCAGCGCCTTCCTCTTTTTATCTGTCATTTCGGTCTTGTCGATCTGTTGTTTGGTTAATCTCTTGGTCTTGCGTCTTTTGTTCTTTGTTTTCCGGTCCTTTTTCTGTCTTTGACTTTCCAGCTGTGTTTTCTGGCTCTGTCGAAGGCTCAGCCTGCGCTCTCCTGAATATACTCCGCTGCCGATGCCAGCAGAGAAATAGCCAGACTCATTACGATAATGCTCCACATTTTTCTTTGTCGTTTCATAAGCTTCTCCTTTGTTTTGTCTTAAACTGTGTCTATAACTGCATCGATTGCAGAGCGGCGTGTATGATCTCCGCCCTGTGAGGCTTAGCTCCTCACTGTAGTAGATACCACAGCAGCTCATATTTCTTCAAAAAATTTATTATTTTTAAAAAAGAAAAAACCCCGGCCAACTGTGCGAGGCTTTCCCCTGCGGTCAAATCAGTCGGAGGATGGGGTTCGTTTGTTACAAGACAGAAATATTCTGCTAAGAAATACGAGCAGCGCTATGATTGCAGCGGCTGCACCGGCAATCCACAGTCGTTCGTTCCTTTCTTTTTTCGCCCTTCTGCGGTAGCGTTTCCATGCGACGTGGGCATCTACCGCTGCAGGATGTTCCCTGAAAAACGTAGAATCCATTTCCTCGATTTTTTCCAGCGCTCCTTTTAGTGCCTTCTCTACTGCCATTTGATCTTCACGTTCCACGAAATTCTATTCTCCCTCTTTTTCTTTGATGTAAGCGGCAATTTTATCTTTTCCTCTATAGAATTTAGTCGCCACTGTTTTCGGATTCATCTCCAGTATTTCTGCGAGACGCTCAAAGGTATCGCCCTTTTCTACGTGAAGCCATATGATAATTCCGGTTTCTTCATCCAATTGCAAAAACGCATCCCTAAGCAACTCTGCATCGCATTTTCGCATCAGCTCTTCTAAAGCGCTGGGCTCTACCGCCTCCTTCAGCATTTCCTCCGGGCAATCGCCGCCGAACATGCTTAGCCGCTTTCTGTCGTTATCCCGGATATACTGCCGCGCCTGGTTTCTGGCAATTTTCAAAAGCCAGCTGCGACTGTTGCTTCTATCCCGCAGCTGATGCGCTTTCTTCATCGCCTTGTACATGGTTTCCTGCATCAAATCTTCTGCTGTCTGGTGCTGCTTCACATACCTGAAAATAATCCAGTATACTTCTTCCCGATATTTGTGCAGACATTCCGTATAGAATTCTTCTGCTTCTTTTTCCGTTCCAAAAATCCAGTTAAAAATGCCCAAGGAAATCTCCTACCCGTTATTCTGCTACATTTATTGCTGCGTTTATGGTTGTTTGTATACTGCGTGTTTCCGCGCTATCCGTTTATTCTTCTTATTCTTCGTTGTTTCCCTGCCGCACTTCCTTCAGGCCCCGCTTGACGGCCTCGGCACATCCCAGAACAATTCTGCGTTCCTGCAGATCGCAGTCGGCCAGGATCTCCTCCAGTTCTTCTGCAAACACGGCTTTCGAGTCCTGAATGTTTCCATACATCAATTTATCTAGCGGCACGCACAGGCAATTGGCAATATCCACGATTGTTTGCAGGCTTGGTTTCGTCTTACCGCGCTCAATGTGAGAAATATTGCTGGGCGTCATTTCGATTTGCTCCGCCAGCTCTGCCTGCGTCAGCTTTTTCTTTTTGCGGAATTTTTTAACCCGCTGTCCCAACAGTTTGTAATCAATCGCCATGGTCTGCGTCCTCCATTACTCTTGGTTATTGTAATGGAAAACCCGCATCCTTCAAATAATCTATAGCTCTTAAATAGACTTACAATCTACTTTCAGCAATTTTTTTATTTCTTGTCGACTTATGTAGCAAAAATCCTCTTCTTCTCCAACGACATACCCGTCAGTCTGCGCTGACGATCAACATCCAGCTGGTGCCCGCTTTCTCTGCATTCTGCGCATCTTGTGCGCTTTGCGCTCCATCGGTTACCATCAGCCGGAACACTGGCCGGAGAAATCCTTTGGTATCTTTTTGATAGGTCAGGTTCGCCCGCTCGATATTTAAGTCCTGCGGCAGCTCCTGCTGCTGCACCTCCTGCGTTTCCTGCGGCTCTTGTTCCTGTTCTTTGTGCACTTGTTCCTCTTGTGATTCTCCTTCCTCTAACGGCTCTTGTTGCGTTTCTCTCTGCGGTACAGTGACGCTTTCTATCTGAAATTCACCCCGCCGCAGCCTCTGAAGCACCGTCTGCCGCGAAACCAGCGCTACCTGCCGCTGCGCCGTAAGGTGATAGATGCCATTGTGCAGTGAAGCGACTGTCCCTTCTGCTGTCAGCTCTAATTGCAGGCTTCCCAGCGCACCTCCCCGCGTACCCTCCTGCAGCTGATCCACCGTCCACTCATATTGCCCCGGCTGCGGCTGTGCCGTCAGCTTTGCGCCCTCCGGCAGGGAGACGCCCATGGCCTCTGACAGCTTCTTTGCTGCCGCCGAGCCCGAAAAGGGCCGCCGGTCTCCATAGTCTGTCGGATCGTAGGTGACATCGTGAAATCTGGCGCTGTACAGCCCGCCCTGAAAGTACATCCAGACCGACAAAGAAGCACCGTTTTCGTCTTCAAAAAAGTACAGCGCATTATCGTTATACACATCGTGTCTTACGGGTTCTTCCAGAAAACCCGCACGCTTTGCCAGCTGCGCAGCAGCTTCCTGCGCCTCCTGCGCTGTATAGAGCGTTGTCCGGTAGACATTTGCCTGCATGGGCAGCGCTTTGATATCCTCCGCCCAGCGAAGCTCCCCCGCAGGCTTCCATCCGCCGGAGCGCATATCCAGATTTCCAAATTCCTTTTGCTGATAGGTCAGATACAGGCTGCCGAACACCATGGCCGGCGTCAAGCTGACCAGCAGCGCTGCTATGGCCCTGCGACGATAGCTATCCTTTTCGTGATTGGAAAACATCCCCTTGGAGCGCGTCATAGTAATCAGGTTTTGCAGCGCCCGCAGAAGGAAATATCCCACGATACAACCCCAGAAATTATTCAAAAGATCGTCGAACTCAAAAATACCCCTTCTGGTCAGCATCTGCAACCCCTCGATGCAAAGCGCCGTCAGAGCGCCGACCCCCAGAGTGCGGAGAATCGGCTGAAACCTGGGAAATGCCAGCGGCAGGAGAAAGCCCAGCGGCACGAACATCAGGATGTTCAGTCCGATCATCTGCCATTCCCGCAGGCTCATGTGATTCCATGCAGAAACGTACGTCGATAGCGGCACAAGCGATGCCGTTGCATACATGTCGCTTCTGCTGACCAGCGTTACCACAGCAAGCGTCAGCAAATATCCCCACAGCAGGGCTCTGACAGCAAGCTGCCCTATGGGCAGCATTTCCCGCCCCCGCCGGTTTCTGCGAAGCACTGCTGCCTGAAAAAGGAACAGCGCCAGTACAACAGCAGCCGCCACCAATACAAGGCCTCCATATTGTATCAGTAAATTTGAAATCTCCTCCCACCTCATTGCTCTTTGTATCTCCTTTTCCGTTCCCTTTTCTTTTAAATTCTGATATAATGATTATATAATCAGCGCAAAACAGTGTCAATCTGCGCTGCAGGGAATTGGGAAAGGAAATTGATATGAAACGCACGATATCGCGGGCATTCTCCATTGCCTGCATTTTCTACTATATTGTTATTTTGCTGACTACAGGCCGCCCGCTGGGCATTCAGCTTCTGTGGCTTTTGTTTGCGGCCATTCCGCCGCTGTTTGTTAGGCTGCGCTGCCGGCCCGCGCTCCGGCGCCTGTGCATCGTCCTGCTCGCCTTTGGTCTTCTCTGCGCCGCAGTCGCTGAAGCCGCCATCCTCTCCGCTATTATCCGCAGGCCCGACCCGCAGGCAGCCTATGTGATCGTCCTCGGCGCCAAGGTCAACGGATCCACGCCTTCGCGCTCCCTCCGCTACCGCATTGAAAGCGCCGCCGATTACCTGCGGGAACATCCGGACTGCAAGGCCATCGCCAGCGGCGGCCAGGGGCCGGACGAGGGCATTTCGGAAGCCCAGGCCATCGCCGATACGCTGCAGGCTGCCGGCATCTCTGCTGACCGCATCCTCTTAGAGGATCGCTCGGAAAGCACCGAAGAAAACCTCGGTTTTTCTCTGGCGCTGATGGAAAGCGACGGTGGCAGCACCGATTCTCCGGTCGTAATCGTCACCTCCGATTTTCACATGTTCCGGGCGCTTCGCCTGGCCGCCCGGGCGGGTTATCAAAACGTCAGCGGCAAGACCGCTTCTTCCATGATATCCCTGATTCCGCAAAACCACCTGCGGGAAATTCTGGCTGTGGGCTTTTATTTTCTCACCGGACGGCTGTAGCATATGTGCTATACCCCCTTAAAGCAATGGCAAAGCCTGGCGCATCTGGGGAAAATCCGCTTCCGGCGATTGCCAGACCAAAGGTGCAGACAGCGCGCACCACTTATGATATAATAGAATAGATAAGATCGAAGAAACCACAGGAGGTACACGCTATGTATGTAAAAGACCGCATGACAAAAGACCCTTATGCCATTCAGGTAACCGCCGGTATTACTGAGCTGATGGGGCTGATGAGAGAGAAAAATCTGAAGAAGGTTCCGGTTTTGGACGGGGAAAAGGTCGTCGGTATCGTCACCAGTGGCGATATCGAAAAGGTTTCGCCCACTAAGGCCACTTCGCTGAGCGTATTCGAAATTAACTACCTGCTGTCGAGGATTAAGGTAAAGGATGCCATGAGCCGCAATGTCTACACCATCTCTCCCGACGACCTGATCGACGATGCCGCTGTCATCATGCGGGCCAACCGCATCAATGCGCTTCCCGTAGTCGAGGATGGCGCTCTGGTGGGTATTATTACGGAAAGCGACCTGTTCGATGCCCTGATCGACCTTCTGGGCGCAAGGGAAAAAGGCACGCGCTTTATGGTTTCCACCAAGGACAAGCTGCATGTCCTTGCGGAAATTTCTTCTATTATCTCCGACCGGGGCGTCAACATCCAGCATTTAGCCGTCGTCCGCCACGATGAGAACAACTCGGCCGACTTAATCCTGCGCGTGGACTCGATCAACGTAGAACCGATTTTGCAGGAGATCGAAAGCCGTGGCTATACGATTTCCGGCGTTACGAAAAACAGGGGATAATCCTCCGGCATGAATCGGACAACCGCAAAAATAGCAAAAGCTGCTCTAAGACAGGCAGCTTTTGTTATTCATATTTCATTTTTTTGAAGATAATTTGTCCAATTATCTACTCTATTCTTCTTTTAAAAACTCCGTCAGCATGTATTTTAATCCGCACACCGCATGCTCTACGCCGATGGTGCTGTTAATGCTGACGTGGTAATTCTGACGCTCGCCCCACTTATTCATCGTAAAATAGTTGTAGTAGGCGGCTCTCTGCTTGTCGATCTGGCGCAGGTACACCTCGTAATTGGGGACGCTCTCCCCGTATTCTTCCTTTACTCTCTGCACTTTTTCTGCAAGCGGTGCGTGCACAAAGACATTAAAGCAGCGCGGATGGTCCTTTAGAATATAGTCAGCGCAGTTTCCGACAATAACGCAGGATTCCTTTTCCGCCAAATTCTGAATCAGCCTGGTCTTCGCCAGATAGATCTGATCCGGAACCGGCCGCTCTTTGATGGGCATGTACACCTCGTAAAACGCGATGGGCGTTTTTTTCTCGGCCCACTCCTCCACTGTAGCCTGCGGCAGCCCGCTTTCCTGCACCAGCAGATTGATGATCTGCTTATCGTAGAAAGAAATCCCCAGTGCCTCTGCCAGCTTCTGCCCGATCAGGCGTCCGCCGGAGCCATATTCTCTGCTGATTGTAATGACATAATTACCCATACATTCACCTTCTTTTCTCTGGGCAATCCCCTTTTTCTTTTTATTTTAGCACAATATTCTGCCAATTACAATGCTGTTATTTTTTTCAAATCTCACTCAGTTCCACATAGTATTGGTTCGCCTGCTCCTCTGTCAAACCAAACCGCCTCTGCAGCTTCAAAAGAATCTTCTCTTTTGAGAAATTTTCTTCGATGCCATCTAAAATCATGGCCTCAATGCCTCTTCGTTCGTTTTGCTGCGCTTCGAGCTTCAACTGATCGGACTGTTGCTGCATCTCAAGCATCATTTGCTCGTAACTGCTAATCGCCTTGTCTTTAGCGAGCATCGTCTGTTCGTAATCGCTGATCGCTTTGTCTTTTGCGAGCATCGTCTGTTCGTAATCGCTGATCGCCTTGTCCTTGGCAAGCACAATCTGCTCGTAATTGCCAATGGTCTTGTCCCTGGCAAGCAGTATCTGTTCGTAATCGCGAAGCGCACTCTGCCTGGCTTCCAGCATCAGCTGGTTGTGGTCGCGAATGGCCTTTTCTCTCGCCAGGTATTCCATCTGCTTTTGCTCATCCTGGCTGATTACCCGCAGCGTCTCGCATGCCGCTTCGATATACGGGCTTTTCTTGGATAGCATATCGATTTCCTCCTTCTCCTCAGCGTTGAGAAACTTCGCCCATAGCAGTATGCTGCTGTCCTCCTGGCATTCCTCCGGCAGCTTCGGAAGCTCGATTATGTGAAGTTCCAGCTGGTCGGTGTACAGAAACTGCCGCCTGTCCTCCCACAAGTGAAAGCAGGAATAAAATTCTTTCTCCTCCG
>CATJIF010000044.1 GCA_949740445.1 uncultured Peptostreptococcaceae bacterium
CCTCCTCTGCGATACTCTTTTTGGAAAACAGGGCCTCCGCCTTGATTTCCGGAATCGCCTGCTTCGTATTCAGCCGGTCGCGCAGCGCCGTATGGATAAAGTCCAAAACGGAAAGCTCGTCGTCGAAGCGCACTTCTTTTTTGTTCGGATGGATGTTTACATCAAGCGTCTGCGGGTTTACATATAAAAACAAATAGGCAACGGGATAGCGCCCATCAAACAGCTTGTCGCTGTAGGCCATGGACACGGCCTTTTCCATGATGCGGCTCTGCACGCAGCGCCCGTTGACGAAGAAAATCTGGCTCTTGCGGTTGGTTTTGCTATAAGAAGGGTCGGATAAATACCCTTCCACCAGCATGGAACCGTTGTCCGCCCGCACTGGCAGCAGCTTCTGTCCCATTTCCTTGCTGTAAATCGTTAAAATATTATGGTAAAGCTGCCCGTTCCCCGGCGTGTTGAACAAAATATTGCCATTGTTGATCATCCGCAGCCGGATTTTGGGATAGGCCAGCGCCATTTTCGATACAAAGTCGATAATCAGAGAGCTTTCCGTGTGGTCGCCCTTTAAGAATTTCAGCCGCGCCGGCGTATTGTAAAACAGGCTGGTAACGATCATGGTGGTGCCGTCGGGGCAGCCCGTATCGGCCTGCGATACCACCTGCCCTCCCTGCAGCCGCAGCTTGATGCCGGCCTTGGCAGCAGAGGGCTTTGTAATCAGCTCCACCTGCGAAACCGCCGCGATGCTGGCCAAGGCCTCGCCGCGAAATCCCAGCGTGTTGACCGTCTCCAGATCCTCGGCGCTTCGTATTTTCGATGTGGCGTGGCGCTGAAAGGCTAAAAGCACCTGGTCTTTAGCGATGCCGCATCCGTCGTCGGTAACGCGGATGTAGCTCTTGCCGCCGTTGCGGATTTCCACCGTAATCGCTTCCGCCCCGGCGTCAATGGCGTTTTCCAGAAGCTCCTTTACGATGGACAGCGGACGGTCCACCACCTCTCCTGCGGCAATTTTATCCGATACCTGCTTGGGCAGCGCACAGATCTGCGGCAGCGTCATTTCCTTCATAGCTTATCCGTCTCCTTCTGCAGCTCCTCGAGGATTTCAAACGCCTGGGAAGGCGTAATTTCCATCAGGTTCAGGCTGCGAATCCTCTGGATTACGGGGCTTGCGGCAAAATCCCAAAGGGACAGCTGGCTTTCGCCGGCATCCGGCGCACCGCTCTGGGGGACTTTCGCGCAATCCGCAGCTTCCACGCAGGGCCCGACGCTTTCTTCCTCTTGCAGGCGCACCTGCGCCCCGCTTTCTTCCAGGCCTACGAGCTTGTCCGAAGCTGCGCGAAGAAGCCCTTCGGGAACGCCGGCAAGGCGCGCCACGTGGATGCCGTAGCTGCGGCTGGCGCTGCCCTCGACGATGCGGTGCAGAAAGACCACGGCCCCGTTTTCTTCGCTGACATCCACGTTTAAGTTGGTAACGCCTGGCACGCTTTCGGAAAGCGCCGTCAGCTCGTGGTAGTGAGTGGCAAACAACGTCCGTATCTTCCGCTGTTTCTGGCAGAGGTATTCCACCACCGCCCAGGCGATAGAAAGGCCGTCGTAGGTACTGGTGCCCCTGCCGATTTCATCCAGGATTACCAGGCTGCGCTCCGTGGATGTATTCAGTATGTACGCCAGCTCGCTCATCTCCACGAAGAAGGTGCTCTGGCCCTGGGACAGATTGTCGGAGGCGCCGATTCTCGTGTAGATGCGGTCTACGACGCCGATTTTCGCGGATTCTGCAGGGACGAAGCATCCGGCCTGCGCCATGAGCACAATCAGCGCCGTCTGCCGCATGTAGGTGGATTTTCCGGCCATGTTGGGGCCGGTAATCAGGAGCATGCTTCTGTCGCCTCCGTTCAGGTGCACGTCGTTGGAGACGAACATGCCGTCTGCGATCATCTGTTCGATTACCGGATGCCGCCCCTTTGCGATGCGGATTTCCCTGCCGTCGTCGATGTCCGGCTTTACGTAGCCTAAGCGAGCGGATACTTCTGCAAAGGAAACCAGGACATCCAGCTCTGCGATGGCCGCAGAGGTTTTCTGAATTTCTGGAATGCTTTCCTGAACCTCGCCGCGCAGCGCAGAAAACAGTTCGTACTCCATCTGGTTGATCTTGGCCTCGGCATTCAGTACCACCGCCTCTACATCCTTCAGCTCCGGCGTAATAAACCGCTCGCAGTTGGCAAGCGTCTGCTTGCGGATGTAATTATCGGGAATCAGGGAAAAATAGGATTTCGTTACCTCAAGATAATACCCGAATACCTTGTTGAACCCCACCTTCAGGTTTTTGATGCCCGTCCGCTCCCGCTCGCTTTGCTCTAAGCCCGCAATCCACTGCTGTCCGTCGCGGATGGATGCCTTCAGCTGGTCCAGCTGCACGGAATACCCTTCGCAAATCAGCCCGCCTTCGCGGATGGAAAACGGAGGATCATCCACAATCGCCTTATCAATTTTTCGATATAATTCTTCCAGATTGTCGATACGTCCGTTCAGCCGGGACAGCAGCGGCGTCTGCTGCAGGTCGCTGAGGCAGGCTTTGATTTCCGGAAGCATGACGATGGAATTTTTCAGCGCTGTCAAATCCCTGCCGTTGGCACTGCCGCAGGCCACGCGGCCGGAGAGCCGCTCCAGGTCGTAAATGTTTTTCAGCGCTTCCTTCAGCTGATTCCGCGTCATAATGTCTTCGGTTAGCGTTTCCACCGCATCCAGGCGCTCCTGTATGTGCGAACGCACGTTCAGCGGTTCGCGCAGCCACTGCTTCATCTTTCTGGAACCCATGGCAGTGTGCGTTTTATCGAGAACGCCTAAAAGAGAGCCCTGCACTTTCTTTTCGAAGAGTGTTTCGGTCAGCTCCAGGTTTTTAATCGTCGCTTTATCCAGGGACATCTGCCGCCCGGTATCGTAGACCTGAAGGCGGCTGAGGTGCGAAAGCCCCTGCTTCTGCGTTTCGAAGAGGTAGGACAGCAGCGCGCCTAAAGACAGCACGGTCTGCGGCGCATCCGCAAGGCCCAGGCCGGAAAGCGAGGCCACCTGCAGTTGCGAGGTGATCGCCTTTTGTGCCGCCTCCCCATCGTAAGCGCCAGGCGCGCAGGCATTGATATACGCATCCAGATGCATGCGTATTTGGTCGCAGATGCCATCTTCCTGGGCCTGGGGATTGATGAGAATTTCCCGGGCCTTGATGCGCACCAGCTCGTTTAAAAGGCGCTCTCTCACATCCTGCCCGTCGATCTGCGTGGCGCACAGCTCTCCCGTAGAAATATCGCAATAGGAAAGCCCGGCGTTTTCTTCGCTGAGAAAAACAGACGCCAGGTAGTTGTTTTCGCCCTCCGAAAGCATGGTGGGGCTGACGACGGTTCCCGGCGTAACGATGCGGATGACCTCGCGCCGCACGATGCCCTTCGCCGCGGCCGGATCTTCCGTCTGCTCGCAGATGGCTACGCGGTAGCCCTTGTCTACAAGCTTTGCAATATAGGTATCTGCCGCGTGATAGGGAACGCCGCACATGGGGGCCTTCTCCTTTTCACCGCAGTTTTTTCCTGTCAGCGTAAGCTCGATCTCCCGCGAAGCGGTTACGGCATCCTCGTAGAACATCTCGTAAAAATCGCCCAGGCGGAAGAACAAAATGCAGTCCCTGTACTGTTCTTTAATCTCAAGGTACTGCTTCATCATCGGTGTGACTGCCATAAAACTCCCTCTGTTTTTTGTAAGTGATAGGTTTAATCCAGCATTTCGTGGGAACTGGAAACGATGGATTGCGCCCGGGCCGAAAACTCCGCCCGCGCCTGCTCCTGCGCCTCAGGGCTTAAAGGCGCTCCGGTCTTTTTCAGATGCATCAGGTATTCGATATTCCCCTTGGCGCCCTTGACCGGAGAAAAGTCCAGCCCTTCGATGGAAAAGCCGCTGCCAAGCGCATAGTCTCCCACCTGTGCAAGCACCTGCAGGTGGGTCTTTTTTTCGCGGACGATGCCGTTTTTCCCCACCTGGGCGCGTCCGGCCTCAAACTGCGGCTTAATCAGGCAGACCAGCTCCCCGCCGCAGGCCAGAAGCGAAACCGCGACCGGAAGCACTAATTGCAGGGAGATAAAGGAAACGTCGATGCTGATAAAGTCCAGCGGCTCCTTTACGGCAGCCGGGTCGATATAGCGGATGTTGACCTTTTCCATATTGACGACGCGGCTGTCGGTTCGCAGCTTCCAGTGCAGCTGCCCATACCCCACGTCTACGGCGTAGACCTTGGCTGCGCCGTTTTGCAGCATGCAGTCGGTAAAGCCGCCGTGAGAGGCCCCGATGTCCATGCAGACTGCGCCGCAAAGCGAAAGGTGAAAGGCCTCCATGGCCTTGGCAAGCTTCAGACCGCCCCGGCTGACGTAGGGGCAGGTATCGCCCTTGACCGTAATTTTCGCATCTTCAGGGATCTGGTTGCCAGCTTTGTCGCTGATTGTGCCATCCACGAACACAAGTCCTGCCATGATGGCGGCCTTGGCCCGCTCCCTGGAGGGGAAAAACCCTTCGTTTACCAGTCGTATATCAAGCCTTTCCTTCAAGAAACCGTTCCACCCTTTCTGCGATGCCTTCCGCGTCGATTTTATATTTCTTCATTAAAAGCGCCGTAGAGCCGTGCGAGACGAAGGCATCCGGCCAGGCGATGCACAGCTGACGGCCGGGTTTTTCCTGGGCCTGCCTCAGATGAAGCACCTGGTCGCCGTAGCCGCCCCGCTCTGTGTTATCTTCAATCGTTACCACGGGAAGCCTGGTGTCGAATATAGTTCTGTAATCGTCTGCGCACAGCGGCTTGATAAAGCGGGCGTCGATTACGCGGGCGCTGATACCTTTCTGCCGAAGCAGTTCTGCCGCCTTCAGGGCTTCGCCCGTCATGCGGCCCGCCGCGCACAGGATGACATCGCTTCCATCCAGCAGAAGCTGCGGCCGCCCGCTGGACACCGGCAGTCTCTGAATATCTCCGGCTTGCCGCTGGCCGGGCGCAAAGCATTCGTGCAGAGGCACCGCTTCTCCCCGCGGATAGCGGATGGCGCAAGGACCGGAAAGCGTCAGCGCGTATTCCAGCATTTCCTCAAGCTCCTTTCCGTCCGCTGGCGCAAGCACTGTCATGTTGGGCATCAGCGACAGATAGGACAGGTCGAAGTGGCCGTGGTGCGTCTCTCCGTCGTTTCCTACATTGCCGGCCCGGTCGATGGCAAATACCACCGGAAGGTTCTGCATGCACACGTCGATGAGGATTTCGTCAAAGGCGCGCTGAAGAAATGTGCTGTAAATGGCTACGACGGGCTTCATACCGCTAATGGCAAGCCCCGCGGCAAAAGAGGCGGCGTGCTGCTCCGCAATGCCCACATCGAATGTGCGCTCCGGCAGGGCCCGGCTCATCGGAAGAAGCCCCGTAGCCTCTACCATGGCAGCGCTGACAGCGACGATGCGGGGATCGCACAGGGCCAGCTGC
Organism: uncultured Peptostreptococcaceae bacterium; assembly: GCA_949740445.1. GTDB lineage: Bacteria > Bacillota > Clostridia > Peptostreptococcales > Anaerovoracaceae > RGIG446. Next base: position 5,492 of record CATJIF010000044.1, read on the forward strand.
AGCAGCTTTTCGCCGAACACCCGGGAATAGCCCGGATGGGTAGAAACGGACAGCGGCGAACCTGTGTTGAGATCGAAGGCGCCGATGCCGTGAAACTTTCCGGGATTCATCTCCGCGTTGCGGTAGCCCTTGCCCTTCTTTGTCACCACGTGAACCAGCACCGGCTCATCCATGGTTTTTACCAGGCTTAAAATGTCGATCAGCTCGTGGATATCGTGGCCGTCGATGGGCCCGAAATACTTAAAGCCCATTTCCTCGAAAATCGCCCCATCCACGATGGCGTATTTTAGAGAGTCGCGAAGGTGTTCCATCCCGGAGTACAGGCCCTCGCCCACCCGGGGGATGCCCTTCAGCGTGTGTTTCATTTTCTTTTTAAAATCAATATAGGCAGAGGAAGTGCGCAGCTTTTTTAAGTGCTGGGACATGCCGCCTACGTTTTTATCAATGGACATTTCGTTATCGTTTAGGATAACGATCATGGGCGAGCCGGAATTTCCGGCGCAGTTGAGCGCTTCGTAGGCCACGCCCCCCGTCAGCGCCCCGTCGCCGATGACGGCGACGACACAGTAGTGTTCGCCTTTCAGGTCCCTGGCCGCCGCGTATCCGGCGGCAGCGGAAATCGAGGTGCTGCTGTGGCCGGAATCGTACATATCGTGCGGGCTTTCGCTGCGCTTGGGAAAGCCGCTGATGCCGTCGATGGTGCGGACGCCCTTCAGCTGCTCCCTGCGGCCCGTCAGGATTTTATGAACGTAGCTCTGGTGCCCTACGTCGAAAATGATTTTATCCTTCGGGCTGTCAAAGACCTTGTGCAGAGCCAGCGTAAGCTCGACTACACCCAAGTTGGAGGCTATGTGCCCTCCCGTTTTCGATATGGTATCCAAAAGATATTCGCGTATTTCGTAGGACAGCAACGCAAGCTGCTTTTCATCCATCGCCTTTAATGCCTCCGGAAACCGGCCATCCTGTAATTTTTGTTTCATGTCCTGTCTCTTTTCCCTTATCAATAGTTTTTACCGGGATCTATCCCGGTTTCGCACAGCGCAGAGCTATTTCAGCCGGTCGCGCAGCTCCTGCGTAATGGCGTTAAACACCTCGGCCTCGTCGTAGTACGGCGCCATAATTTCTTCAGCCCGGTCCAGAAGTTCGCAGGCCCTTCGCCTGGTTTCTTCGATGCCGTACAGCGCAGGATAGGTAGATTTGTTCTTCTTTTCGTCGGAGCCTGTATGCTTTCCCATTTCCTGTTCGTCGCCGCAGACATCCAGATAATCGTCTACGATCTGGAAGGCCAGGCCCAGGGCCTCCGAGAAATTGGACAGGGACTGGCGCTGGCTCAAGGAAGCGCCGGCAAGTGCGGCGCCGGCCTGTACCGCAGCGCTGATGAGAGCCGCGGTTTTGTTCAGGTGGATGTAATCCAGCATCTCTTTGGAGCACTGCTTATTTTCCGATTCGATATCCGCCACCTGCCCGCCGATCATGCCGCGGCATCCGCATCCCTTGGCGATTTCGTAGCTGGCGTGAACGCGCCGCTGCAGCTTTACCGGATCGTCGAAGTAGAGGAGCATGTCCTTTCCCATCACCTCGAAGGCGCAGGACAGCAGGCCGTCTCCGGCAAGCACCGCCATGCCCTCGCCAAATACCTTGTGGTTGGTGGGCTTTCCGCGGCGCAGGTCGTCGTTATCCATGGCCGGCAGGTCGTCGTGAATCAGCGAATACGTGTGGATGTATTCGATGGCGCAGGCGTAGGGCAGCGCTTCCCTCGCCTCCATGCCCAAAAGCTCGCAGGAGGCCAGCAGAAGCACTGGGCGCAGGCGTTTGCCGCCAGCTCTGAGGCTGTATTCCATAGCTTCGTGTAACGTAATACTTTTATGGTCAACTTCAGGAAGAAAGTCGATTAAATTCTCCTCGACGATTGCTTTCAGTCTGAGATATTCCCTGTTTTTCATAGCTGTATCCTCCCGCTAAAAATCCTGCAGCTCTCCGCTTTCTCTGTCAAACCGTTCGATTTTCTGGCGCGCATCGCTCAAAACGGCGCTGCATATCCGGTAGTATTCCATGCCCTTTTCGTACTGGGCGATGGCTTCGCTCAGCGCCCCTTCGTCGCGGCTGAGCGCTTTTACAGACGCTTCCAGGCCGGCCAGCGCCTCTTCGAAGCTCATTTCCGTCTCTTTTCCGCTCATAAATCCTCTCTTCCCCCTCTCTGTGTAAGCTGAATGTCATCGACGCTGCAGTACAGCAGCCCGTCGGGAAGTCGGGCGATGATCCGCTGGCCTACCCGGGCGTTTTTCGCCTCGTCGATACTGGCTCCGTTCTCATCGCACAGGAAAGCGCAGCCGCGCTTTAAAAGAAGCGACGGGTTGTTCAGCTGCAGCTGCTTTTCCAGCGCCAAAAGCTGCTGCTCGCGGCGCTGCAGGGCGGTCTGCGCCTGCCGCTGTAAAAGCGATGCCCGGCCTTCCAAAATTCGCTGCGAACGCTCCGCCCGGCCCGTAAGCATTTCTCTGAGGTGGGGCGGCGCATAGCGCGACAGCCGAAGCTGCGACAGGTTCAGCCTGCGTTCCATCTGCTCGGAAAGCTGCCTGCGCCGCTGTGCGATCCCTTCGAGGAGCACCCGCACATCGGGAACAGCCATCTGTGCTGCCGCCGTCGGCGTCTCCGCCCGGCGGTCTGCCACAAAATCGGCGATGGTAATATCCGTTTCGTGCCCTACGGCGGAGATGATGGGGATGTTCGAAAGGAAAATGCTTCTCGCAACGATCTCTTCATTAAACGCCCACAGCTCTTCCACAGAGCCGCCGCCCCGGCCGACGATCATCACGTCGGTCTGCGGAAATCTGGCGTTGACCGCTTCGATGGCGCCGGCGATATCAGCCGCCGCTCCTGGCCCCTGCACCAGGCAAGGGCAGATCAGGATATCCGTGCAGTGGTTGCGGCTCTTTATGATCTTTACAATGTCCCGGACTGCGGCTCCTGTCGCCGAAGTGATTACCGCCACCCTGCGTGGAAACGCCGGCAGGGGTTTTTTGTACTTCGCATCGAACAGCCCTTCTCCTTGCAGCTTGTCCTTCAGCTGCTGGAAGGCGACCTGCAGATCGCCAATGCCCGATACGGCGATATCCCGGACGTTGATTGAATAAGTTCCTCCTCGCTCGTAAAGTGAGAGGAATCCGCTTACCGTTACCTCCATGCCGTCGCTGAGCTCGTAGCGCAGAAATCGCCTCTGCTCCGCGGAGAAAAAGCAGCTGATCCGGCTGGCTTCATCTTTCAGCGTAAAATAGATGTGGCCGGAGCCGTGATATTTCAGGTTGGAAATTTCCCCGATGACGCAGACGTTTCCGAGGATGGGGTCCGATTGCAGCAGCCGTTTGATGTAAGCGTTCAGCCGGCTGACGCTGACAGGTTTTAAGCCCATAGCCTGTCCCCTCCTAAAAACGAGACGCCGACAGCGTTGTCCGAACAGTATTCCGGCCTGCCGAAGCACAGCTTGGGCAGCGGTTCTTTCTCCAAAGAAAGACGTTCCTTTTTCCGGCCAGAAGGCCCTTGTCTGCGCGCGCCTTCGCAGACCTGGGGCAGATGCGCCTGCAAAAATCCGCTGGCAACCACTCCGCCGGTAAAGAGCACCTGACGCGCTCCGGTCGCCTGCGCCGCCTCCACCGTTACGCGGCCCACGCAGGCTGCAATTTCTCTGAATATCTGCAAGGTCAGCATTTCCCGGGAAATCTCCTCGCGCTCCAGCAGGCGGAGCGCCTGGGTTTCGATGCCCGAAATGTTGAAATGCAGATCCTTTATCGCGATGGGCTTTACGCTGCGCCCATCGAGGAGCAAAGCTTCGGACTGCGCTGCTTTTGTACTTTTCAGTGCAGCAGCGGCGGAAAGCGCCATCTGATCTAACTGCCTGCCGCAGGGAAAGCGCAGGCCCATGGCCACGCCCATGCGGTCTATGAGCTGACCGAAAGAAATGTCCAGAGAGCCTCCGATGCGGCGCATCTGCCCGCTTTCCGAAACGAAAAGCAGCTCGCAGGTGCCGCCGGACAGGTGCCATGCTAAAAACGGCTGCTTTACAGACAGCCCGCTTTGGAAGGCTCCAGAAGCAATGTGCCCCTCCTGATGGGAAAACTCCATTAGCGGAACCCCCAGGGCGTCGGCCAACATTTGCCCCGCCTGAAAGCCCGCTAAAAATACGGGCATGTACGAGCCTTCTTCCGGCCGCGGACGACTGCTGATGCTGATGGCACGGATGCATCCGCGAAATTCGCACAGAAGCGGCTGCAGCAGCACCGGCAGGTTTTCGTGATGCTGAAAAAGGGCGTTGGATTGCCGTAGCCCCCGTTCGCCCTGCTTTACGCGCAGTAACATGCGCTCATCTCTGATCACTTGTCTCTTTTCGTCTGTCAGCGCCGCCGATGTGGTGTAATTGCTGGTATCAATACCGAGAACCATATCATTCATCTTCTGCATGCTTTCTCTTTGCGATCTTTCCCAGAATGCCGTTGACGAAGCGGCCGGATTCTTCGCTCCCGTAGGTTTTTGCAAGCTCCACCGCCTCGTTGATCGCCGCCGGGTCGGGGATGTCGTCCATGTAGAGAAGCTCGGCTGCGGCAATGCGCAAAACGGCCAGATCGACCTTCGCCATGCGGGAGAGCTTCCAGCGGTCGGAGGCTTTCTCTATCGTTTCGTCGATCTCCTGCAAATGGGCGCAGACAGCGCCGTAGACGCGGTCGAGATATTCCCTCTGCCCCGATGTTTCCATAAAATTAGCTTCGTATCTGTCCCTGGCCTTCTGGCTGTAATCTCCTTGTGTTTCCATTTCGAACAACATCTGCATCAGATGTTTTCTCGCTTCGCTTCTGCGCATTGATTCCTCCGTCGTTTCTGAACTTAATTGTTGCCCTCAACTGCAGCGCAGATGCCCTGCACCCGGATATTGACCGCTTCGACCGGAAGGTCAAACTGGCAAGCCAGGGCATTTTTTACGCTGTCCTGGATGTTCCATGCCACCTCGGGGATGTGCACGCCGTACTGCACGATTACAAACACGTCGATGGCCGGGCCCTTTTCTCCCTTAAAAAGCTTGATTCCTTTCCGGTAAGATTCTTTTCTCAGCAGGCTCTTCGACAGGCTGTCGCCGATGCGCTCCGCCAGCGCATGCACGCCTTCGGTATGCTCTACGGCCGAAGCGATGCACGAAATCAGGGCTTCTTCGGAAATGCGCGCAACGCTGTTTTTCTCCTCGTAATTTGCTGTCATGGTTATTACCTCTTTAGTATTGTAGCAGATATTCTACTAAAAAACAATCGCTGCTGTTCCTAAAATTTGCTCTGAATGACAATTTCCTCGGCCTTGCGTCCCGTTTCTCTTATGGCGATATCCATAATTTTGGCAACGTCCGCCTGCGAGAGCTCTTGCTTTTTCACGGAAATATTGACCGAGGTATCGGTAATAATCACGAGGGCCTCTGCAAATCCCTTGTTTTCAATCAGGTTCTCCATTTCGTTTTCCCGATTCATGTAATCTATAATCTTCAACTTCTGCTGCGTGGCGTTGTTCTTTTCCGCGCCCTCCGGAAGCTCGGCAATGACTTCGGTCAGCATGGAGATGATTTCGTTGCGATCCATGGTAACAGAGGAGCGCATCTCTTCAAAATACGTATCCGCATTTTCCAGCTCCGCCACATTATCCGAAGTAACTACCGTGCTTTCCAAAGGCTGTGTGTCTTCCGCTGCCGCATCCGCCGTATCGGGAATGCCCCCCTGGCCGGCCTCGCCGTTTTCTCCGCTTTCGCCGCCTTCTCCCTGGGAAGTACCAGCCCCCGGAAGGGCCGTTACACTGACGCTGTCCACCAGCACTTCGCCGTCGTGGGCCAGAAGCTGGCCCTGCTCGTATTCCTCGTAGCCCGCCGATACGCTTAAATCATCTTCCACCGCCAGCCTGTGATTGACCGCGCTGACGCATAAAATCATCACCAGCATACTGCACAGGACCACCATCTTCTTCTTATCGAAATATTTCATTTTCCTTCCCCCTTACTGTTCTAATTGAAATACCATAACGCTGGACACCGGGATGTCATACACCGAAGCCACCGCGTTGATGATCGACAGCTGTACCTTTGTATTGGAAGCGCCCTCCGCTGCCACGATAACGCCCTGCACTTTTTTGTGCTCCTGCGCCTGTGAAAAGACAGAGATCGCATCCTCCGTTTCCTGCCAGGTAATCATCACCTGATTTTCCCCTACGCCGGCAATCTGGGACAGCATCGTCTGCAGCCGCAGCTCTTCCTCGCTTTTCCGCTCTCTGTCAGCTGCCACCTCCTCGCCGCCGTCGATATCGACGATCTGGCGTCTGCCATCCCGCTCCTGCGTAAACACCTCCGTGCCCATCAGCACCATGACCGACAGCACGATAATGAGAAGCAGGCCGTAAAAGGTCTTTTTATCTGTTATTATCGTCTTCCATCCCTTACTCAATGTCGTTTTCCTTCCTTTCAATTCGAATGCAGTTCCCGGGAAGCTGCAGTCCGGACTGCAGCGTATTCCGTATCTGCTCCGCCTGCTGCGGCTGCCGCGTATAAACGGTAACAGTGCAGGGAATGGAGGTTCTGCCTTTCAGGGATTCCTGTTGTATGTATACTTCGATATCCTCCTGGTTTATGCCATAAAATTCTTCTGAAAGCAAAAGGCTTGCCTGAAACGCAATGCGCTCTTGCAGAATTTCCCGAATCTGCAGCTGCTGTACCTGCTCCACTCTCTGCTGCCCCTGCTGGTATTCCTGCGAAAGAGAGCCACCCTGTACCGAAAGCTCCGCTATGGCCGGAATTTCGGCCTGCGCGGAAAGCGGCGACAGTATTACCGCCAGCATCAGCAGGGAATATATAAATTTTACATAGGTTTCGTAAACGCCGCCAGGGCAGATCCATTCTAAAAAACCGATGCCGGCGGCAAACAGTACGATGCTGCGAAGCCATTCCACCGCGCCCCCTCCTTTCCTTTTTCTGCTCTTGCTGCGCCGGCAGATGTTATATCTTACACCAGCGCTGTCAGCGTACTGACAAACACGATAAATAAAATTCCCATCAGCGTGTAGATGACTGCAAGCGTCGTAACGGCAGAGGCGATATCCTCCAGGCAAGAGGAGATCAGCTTTCCGGAGAGCGCATCGGCCAGCACGGCCCCTGCCCGGTAGACAAAGACGATGGCCGCCATTTTTAGAAGCGGAAACAGCAGGGCCACGACCAAAAGCAGCACGCCCCAGAGCCCCACGGCGTTTTTAATCGTCGTCGTGCAGCTTAACACCATGTCCATGGAATCGGCGGCAAAACCGCCGATCAGAGGTATGAAATTATCCACGGAAAAACGGGCGGTCTTTAAAAGCAGGGAATCCGCCGTCTTTCCCATGGTTCCCTGCACGGCGGTGAAGGCGGAAAGCACTGTAACCGTCAGCCCTACGGCAAACACCGTAATATCTTTTAAAAGCCCTCCCGCGCGGTTGAGAAACCCCTGCTCTGTCATGCGCCCTGCGATGCACAGAGAACAGGATAGAAAAACAGCGGGCAAAATGTAGCGGTCCATGACCGAAGAAATCATGGCGATTACGCCTAAGATCGCCGGATTTAACACCGCGCCTGCCACCGTTTTTCCCGAGGCTAAAAGCAGAGGCAGCATGATGGGAAACAGCGACTGCACGGCCACGATCATCAGCTCCATGCTTTCCCGGCAATAGCGGTAGGTTTCGATGAAATCCCCGGCGCAGGCCGTAGCGACGATTAAGAGGCAGATGGTATTTCCCACGCGGGAGACAGCTTCCTTTCCAAAGGAGCTGGCTACGTTGTTCAACAGGCCGGCAAGGACGCAGACGGCCAGCACGCGGCTGCAGGTGGAAAGGCTCTGCTGCACCTGCCGGAAAAACAGCAAAAGCCCCTGGTGGAGAAAGACCTGTCCGCTGAACGAGATTTCCCCGCTGAACAGCCCCGCGATCAGCTCGCGCAGGCCCGACAGTACCGAAACCTGCGCATGCTCCTGCACCATCCCGGCGATTTGATAGAGGCTGGACAGATCCAGCTGCTCCAGCTGTTGTAAAATCAGATTTTCGTATTCCATGTGCGCTCTTCATCCCCTTTGTCGTTTGCAAGGCTACAGCTCGATTAAGCGGGAAATCAGCTCCATCACCGACAGCACCACCGGGGATGCGATGACGAAGATCACCGCCTTCCCCGCAAGCTCCACCTTGCTGGCAATGGATGCCTCCCCGGCATCCTTGCAAAGCTGCGCCGTAAAATCCGCCACGTACGCCGTCAGCATTACCTTAATCAAAATCGAGAAGTAAAAGCTGCCTCCGCTGACCGACTGTATATAGGAGGCGATGATCTGAAAGACCGACTGTATGTGCCGCAGCGCAAATCCCAGGAGCAGAAGCGAGGTCACGATGGAAATGAAGACCGCTGCTTCTTTGTGCGCTCCCCGCACGATCAGCGTCAGGCACAGGCCGGCAAGTCCCAGGGATGCTACCGTAACGACAGACAGTTCCACAAGGCACCCTCCCTTCAAAACTGAAACATAGCTTTGACTGTCTCGAAAAATTCGTAGATCATCTGCACGATGAGAAACAGCACCACCAAAATGCCCGCAAGCGTAGTCATCATGGCCTGGTCCTCCCGTCCAGCCCGGATCAGCACCTGGTTGAGAACGGCTACGATAATGCCGATGGCCGCAATCTTAAAAATAATATCCACATCGAAACTCATGTGACTCCCTCCCCCTTTAGCGATGGATCAGAACAGCAGCACCGTCAGAAAAACGCCTGCGCACAGCCCTGTCATAACGTACATCCTGCCTTTTTTGCAGAAATCCCCGCGGGCCTGCTCTTCGGCACGCCGCAGAAGAAATTCCGCGTGCTCCATAATTTTTTCCTGTTCGCGGCTGTCTCCGCGCCCCAGCTGTCTGCCCAGGAGCTCCCAGCCGCTCAGCTCCTCGGCGCCTGCTGTCTGAAAGAGCGCCGCCTCGGATGCTGCCCTCTGCCACGCCTGTCCGAATTCCTCAAAGCGGCAATCCGAAATACAGTCCAAAAGGCAGAGGCAGAATCGCAGGCCCGCGCCCGACGCCCTCTGCGATGCCCGGGCGACCGCCTCCGAAAGAGGCACGCAGCGGCAGAGGATTTCGATGCGCAAAAGCTGCAGAAGCTCCTGCAGGCTCCGGATATCCGAAAGCCTCTGAAAAAGCCGCATCCACTGCCAGGCTCCGGCTGCCACGCAGCTGAAAAACAGGACGGCCGCTGCTACACATTTGATTTCCACAGCTGTTCCCTCTTCCAGATCGACGTTACCGTGCCCTTTGCCGGCCGGTCCGACAAAAACACGATGCGGAAAAACGCCTGTTCGGCTACCAGAGACGACAGCGGCGAGCGCAGCAGGTCCCGGAGGTCTGCGGCGTGTGCTGTCGTCAGGAGAACCACGCCGGATGCGATGGCCCGGCGCAGGATGGCAACCTCCTCTTCGGTTCCGGTCTCGTCGGTAGCCATGACCTGCGGCCCCATGGAGCGCAGCAGCATAACCATGGCCTGGGCTTTGGGACAGCCGGACATCACATCGGTGCGCCTGCCGAGGTCAAAGGCAAAGGTCCCGTACCCCGCACCGGAAATCTCATTGCGTTCATCGCAGACAGAAACGTTATAGCCAGACTCGCTCAATTTGCGGACCAGGCTTCGCAGAAGCGTCGTCTTTCCGCATCCGGGCGGCGAGGCGATCAACGTGTGGCCGAATTTTCCTTCGCGGTCTAAAAGCTGCGGCCATATCCGTTCTGCCGCTTGCGGAAGTTCTCTGGCAATGCGCACGTTGACAGAACTGATGTCGCGCACGGAGTGAAGCTTGCCCGCTTCGAGCACCGCCTGTCCGCAGAAGCCCGCCCGATGGCCGCCGGGAATTGCCACGTATCCGCTGCTCATTTCCTGCGGATAGGCGTAATCCGAGTAGTTAAGAAATTTATTGATAATATTATTCAGTGTATTATTTTCGATATGCCTCAGCGTTTGTCCGCAAAAAGCATATTCGCCTTCTGAGGCGACCATCAGGGCCGGATGCCCCCGGCGGAACCGGAGCTCCTGCGCTGAACGCCAGAATTTAGATGGCGCATCTGAAAGTTCCTTTGCGACGGACTGCGGAAAGTGATTCAGCAGTGCCCCCACGTTGTCCATAGTGTTCATAAAAAAACCTCCCTGTTTCTACCATATGTATGGCAGAGACAGGAAGGTTATTCCGATTTGTTTTCGATTCTGTTTTGTGAATTTACGTGAAGTTACCGAAGGCTTAACGGATATTTTTCCGTCAGCGTTGCGACGATGGCCTTCGCCTCTCCGATGCCTTCTTCTTTCTTCTTTACGACAAGCGAGATGGCCTCAGCTACCTGCGCCATATCTTCGGCTACCAGGCCGCGGCTGGTAACCGCTGGCGTTCCGATGCGCACGCCGCTGGTAACAAAGGGCGATTTGGGGTCGTTGGGAATGGTGTTTTTATTGGCCGTGATGTGAGCTTCGTCCAGCCACTTCTCCACTTCCTTTCCCGTCAGCCCGTAGGGCGTCAGATCCAGCAGCATCAGGTGGTTGTCCGTGCCGCCGGAGACGATGGTAATGCCGCGCTCCTGCAGGTCTTTGCACAGGGCCTGGGCGTTGTCGATCACCCGCTTCTGATAGGCTTTGAATTCGTCGCTCAACGCTTCTTTAAAGCAGACAGCCTTGGCGGCGATGACGTGCATCAGCGGGCCGCCCTGGATGCCGGGAAACACCGCCTTGTTGAAGTTGAACTTGTCAGCAGCTGCCTGGTTGGCCAAGATCATGCCGCCCCTGGGGCCGCGCAGCGTCTTGTGCGTCGTCGTCGTTACCACGTCGGCATAGGGGATGGGGCTCGGGTGCAGCCCCGCCGCGACTAAACCTGCGATATGGGCCATATCCACCATCAGGTAAGCGCCCACCTCGTCGGCTACCTCGCGGAATTTCTTAAAATCAATGGTTCTGGCATAGGCGCTGGCTCCGGCCACGATCAGCTTCGGCTTTGCCTGCAGGGCGATTTCCCTCAGCTGTTCGTAATCAATAAAGCCTTCGTCGTTGACGCCGTAGGGGACGATTTTAAAATATTTTCCGGACATGTTCACAGGAGAGCCGTGGGTTAAGTGGCCGCCGTGGTCCAGGTTCATGCCCATCACCGTATCGCCCGGAGTCAGCATGGCGAAAAAGACAGCCATGTTCGCCTGGGCGCCGGAGTGGGTCTGCACGTTGGCGTAATCGCAGCCGTAGAGCTCCTTTGCCCGGTCGATGGCCAGGTTTTCTACCACGTCCACGCACTGGCAGCCGCCGTAATAGCGCTTTGCCGGATAGCCTTCCGCATATTTATTGGTCAGCGGGCTTCCCATGGCGGCCATGACCGCCTTGCTCACCCAGTTTTCCGAGGCGATCAGCTCCAGATGGGCGCTCTGCCGGTCTACCTCGTCCTGGATGGCCTTTGCCACCTGCGGGTCGGCGCTTACAATTTCGTTATAATCGTACATACTCTGTGTTCCTCCTGTGATTAACTTAGACGGTGAATGAAGATGCCGCTGCGCAGCTTCGGCTCAAACCAGGTGGATTTGGGCGGCATCAGAAGCCCCGCATCCGCCACGGCAAGCAGCTCTGCAATGGATGTGGCGTACATGGAAAACGCTACTGTCATGTCCTCGCTCACCCTGCGCGAAAGCTCGGAAAGTCCCCGGATGCCGCCGATAAAGTCGATGCGGCTGTCGGTTCTGGGATCGTCGATGCCCAGCACCGGGCGCAGCAGGTTGTTCTGCAATACCGAGACATCCAGGCCTTCCACCGGATCGTCTGAGAGGATTTCCGGCTTTGCGCAAAGCAGGTACCACTGCCCGGACAGGTACATGCCGAAGTTCCCCTTCTTTTGGGGCTGCACGGCCTCATCCTTTTCTTCCACGGTAAACTTTTCTCTCACCTTTTCTAAAAACTGCTCTTTCGTATTGCCGTTTAGATCCTTTACCGTGCGGTTGTAGGGCATGATGTACAGCTGGTCGTCGGGAAACAGCACTGACAGGAAGTAGTTGAACTCCTCCGCTCCGGTATAGTCCGGATGTTCTGCCCGCCGCTTTAAGCCCACCTTGACTGCAGAGGCGCAGCGGTGGTGGCCGTCGGCGATATAAGTGCAGGGGATGGAAGCAAACGCTTCGGCGATGGCCTTCGCGTCGTCATCCGATTTGATGATCCAGACCGCGTGGCGGATGCCATCGTCTGCCGTAAAATCGTACAGCGGCGCTTCCTTTTTTACCCGTTCCACGATGCTGTTGATGGCATCTACGGAGCGGTAAGCAAGGAAGATGGGGCCCGTGTGCGCATCGGTGGTATCCACGTGACGGATGCGATCCTGTTCCTTTTCTTCTCTGGTATTTTCGTGCTTCTTTACGATGTTGTTCTGGTAGTCGTCGATGGACGAGCATCCGACAATGCCTGACTGGCTCTTTCCGTCCATGGTCAGCTCGTATATGTAGTAATACGCCTTTTCGTCGGTAACGAACACGCCGTCGGCGATGGCCTGATCCAGCATCTGCCGCGCTTTGGCATACACCTGCGGGTCGTAGGTGCTTACATCGTCGGAAAACTGCGTTTCTGCCCGGTCGATGGCCAAAAAGGACAGCGGCTCTTTTGCTACCTCTGCACAGGCTTCTTTTCTGTTATATACGTCGTAGGGAAGCGCTGCAACTCGGTGAACGAGCGCCTCTGCTGGGCGGATGCTGCGAAACGGTCTTACGGTTGGCATGATAATTCCTCCTCGTGGTTATCTAAAGCAAACGGGTTTTAACGACACCCGGCTCTTGTCCGGCAGCGCTGCATATGTCCTTTGCCGCGCTGTCTTCGATCAGGCAGTAGCCCCAGTCGCCTCTTATCGCGCTGACCGCCCGGCGGTCATTGATAAAGGCCTCGGGATTGAACTGCCCTGCCCGGTAGAGAATGGCCGCCCGGCTCTGGGATTTTTCCCCCAGGCTGCAGTCGGGATAATTGACGGAGTTGACGATGTTTCCGTTCTCCGCGTAATCGCGCAGCTGGCGCACGGCCATGATCGCACAGTTATCCTCCGATTCTTTCGTAGAAGCGCCCAGGTGCGGTATGGCAATTACGCCGGGAACGCCGCTGACTGCGTCGTTTGGGAAATCGGTAACGTAGCGGCGGAGCTTTCCGCAGGCCAGCGCCTCTTTCAGGTCGGCATCGTTTACCAGCGTATCTCTGGCAAAGTTCAAAAGGACAGCTCCGTCTTTCATTTTATCAATAGTGCTTCGGTTAATCAAGCCTTTTGTTTCCGGCGTCAGAGCCATGTGCAGCGAAAGGAAATCGCTTTCGGAAAGCACTTCGTCCATGCTCTGCGCACAGCAGACCTGCGGCAGCAGCTTTTCCCGCTTTGCCTCGTTCATATTCCGGGTATAGGCGAGTGCGTTCATCCCCAGGGCTGCGGCGCAGTTGGCTACCTGGATGCCGATGGCACCAAGCCCCAAAATGCCTATTGTTTTGCCGCTGATTTCGCCGCCGGCAAATTGTTTCTTGCCCTTTTCCACCTGCTTTCCTACCTCAGGCTGATCCTTGATGGACTCCACCCAGCGGCAGCCGGCTAAAATATCCCGGGAGGCCAAAAGCATGCCCGCGATCACCAGTTCCTTTACGCCGTTAGCATTGGCGCCGGGCGTGTTAAATACCACAATACCCTGCGCCGCGCAGTCTGCCAGCGGAATGTTGTTGACGCCTGCGCCGGCTCTGGCGATGGCGAGCATCTGCTGCGGCAGGGGCATGTCGTGCACAGAGGCGCTGCGCACCAGGGCGAGCTCCGCTTCGGAAAACGCTGCCCCGGTTTCGTAGTCCGCGGAAAACAGCGACAGTCCTTCTTCTGCGATGGGATTTAAACAACTGACCTTCATTGTGCTTCCTCCCCTCTATGCGTTCTTTTCTTCAAACTGCTTCATAAAGTCCACCAGCGCCTGCACGCCGGCCTCGGGCATGGCGTTGTAGATGGATGCACGCATGCCGCCCACGGTTCTGTGGCCCTTCAGATTGACGAAGCCTGCCGCTGTCGCCTCTTTCACAAAGGCAGCATCCAGCTCAGCGCTTCCCGTAACAAAGGGAATGTTCATCAGCGAACGGTCTTCTTTTCTGACAGTGCCAGAGAACAATTTGCTTTTGTCCAGATAATCGTAGAGGATCGCCGCCTTCTTTTCGTTGCGCTCCTTCATGGCCGCAAGGCCGCCCTGCCGCTTCAGCCACTGAAATACTTTGCCGCAGATATAGATGCCGTAGCAGGGAGGCGTATTGTAGAGGGAATTGTTGTCGGCCTGGGTTTTGAATTTCATCAGCGTAGGCGTACCCGGCCACACTTCGTCGGTGATTAAATCCTCGCGAACGATGGCGATGACCACGCCGGCAGGCCCCACGTTCTTCTGCACGCCGCCCCAGATGACGCCATAGCGCTCCACATCTACTGGCTCGGAGAGGAAGCAGGAGGAAACGTCGGACACCAGAATCTTTCCCTTGGTATCCGGCAGCTGTTTGAATTTCGTTCCGTAAATCGTATTGTTTTCGCAGATGTATACGTAGTCAGCCTCCGGGCTTACGGGCAGGTCGGAGCAGTCGGGGATGTAGCTGTAGGTCTTATCCTCCGAGCTTGCGATTTTGTTGGCCGTGCCGTATTTCTGCGCTTCCTGCCAGGCTTTTTTTGCCCACTGGCCGGTAACGATGTAATCGGCTGTACCGTGCTTCATCAGGTTCATGGGAATCTGGGCGAACATCAGGTTGCCGCCGCCCTGTAAAAACAAGACTTTGTAATTGTCAGGAATGCCCATCAGATCGCGGAGATCCCGCTCCGCCTGAAAGAGAATTTCCTCAAATACCTTGGAGCGGTGGCTCATTTCCATCACGGACATGCCGCTGCCTTTGTAGTCCAGCATTTCCTCCGCCGCTTCTCTCAACACCTCTTCGGGTAATACCGCCGGTCCCGCCGAAAAATTGTAAACTCTGCTCATGTCATAACCTCCTTGATTTCACTTCGTCGTTGCAACTGTCAGCGTTTCCGAACGAACACCGCATACGGGGTATCCGCGAATCCTTTGGCCGACTCTTTGCGGTCGTCTGTTTCCATTTGCTGCGTCCGCCTCTCTTTTTCCATAAAAAAAGCAACGCAAACTAATGGGGTTTCGCGTTGCCTCTGTCTTTTTACCTGAAAGATTGACTTCGTCGGTGCAGTTACTGCTCTCCAGAGTTTCATCGGGATTCGATCCTTTTGCCTGAGAGTTTCTGCAAGCCCCTTCGGCGCTGTCGAAGGCTGCTGCCTTCGAAGTCTCTCTCGAATCCGTCACCTGAATGTATTCGGTTTTCATTCGTTGTCAGATAAATCTGACTTGTAATACATTCAAAATACTATATTCTCTGCGGGTTGTCAAGGGGTTTTTTATTCCCCATCCTTTTCCGCAGAATGCTCTCCGTCCTCTTCTTCCGTCGGCGGATGGATTTTCAGCTTTACCTTGTCCACGCGCCGGTCCTTGACCGAGACGATGGTAAAGGTACAGTTTTCGTAGTCGATGGTCTTTCCCACATCCTGGTCCTCGTCGGGGATTTCGCCTAAGAGCTCGATCACAAGTCCGCCGATGGTCTCGTGGTTGTCCGATGTCAGCTGCACGGAAAGCTCGTCGCTGACATCGTCCAGATCGTACTGGCCGTCGATCAGAAACACGTGCTCGGAGAGCTGTTCCATCTTCGGTTCGTCGTCGTCATATTCGTCGTCGATGTTGCCGACGATTTCTTCGATGATGTCCTCGGTGGTAACGATGCCGGAAAAGCCGCCGTATTCGTCGATTAAAATGGCGATGCGCATTTTGGAGCGCTGCAGATCTTCAAACAGCTCATTGATTTTCTTGCTCTCCGGAACAAAATACGGCTTTTGCAGCAGCGGGCGGATGTCCACGTGTTCAAAGCCCACCCGCCGGGCCTCGATCATAAAGTCCTTCATGTAGAGGATGCCGATAATGTCGTCGCTGTCCTCGTTGTAGACGGGGATGCGCGAATACCGTTCTTCTAAGAGCTCGTCCAGATATTCGGTTAAGGGATCGTTGATGTCGATCATGTAGACGTCGGTCCTGGGGGTCATTACCTCGTAGGCCAGCTCATCGTCAAAAGCGAAGATGCTGTCGATCATCTCCCTACCGCTTTCGTTGAGCTGCCCGGATTCTGCACCGGCATCCAGAAGCGATTTTACCTCTTCCTCGGAGTATTCGCCGTCGATTTCGTACTGGTCGCGGCCGCTGATTTTCATTAAAAGCGCTACGGATACCGACAGCAGCTTTACAAAGGGAGAAAGCCCCTTGGAAATGACGGAAATAGGACGCACGGAAAGCAGTGCGATTTTCTCCGCGTTCTGCAAAGCGATGCGCTTGGGAAAGAGCTCTCCGAACACCAGCGTGAAATAGGAGAGGATAATGGTAACGACGAGAACGGCTGCCTGCGGCGCATAGGGAATTCCCGCACGGGCAAGAACTGCCCCCACATCGTCGGACATTCCTGTGGCCGCCGCTGCGCTGGAAAGAAATCCGGCCAGGGTAATGGCAACCTGTATGGTAGATAAAAACTTGTTTGGTTCTTCGATCAACCCCTGCAACAGCTGTGCTTTTTTATTCCCTTCCGACGCCAATGTCCGAATCCGGTTTTTGTTCACCGAAACAAAGGCCATTTCGGCGGAAGCGAAAAACGCATTGATCAGCGTCAGAACGATTAAAAATACGATTTGCACGGATATACTGGGTCCGGGGCTCGGGTCCATGTTCATTCCTCCTTACTCTGCGCAGCTCCCTCGCCGCGCCTCCTGTTGAAATATGATATTGCCGATTGAATGATGCCGTCAATCCGCTGTCGCCTCTTTTGTCTCTTCGGAAGCAGCAATTTTCCGGCGCAGCATAAAGTGCTTCGAAACGGGCTGCGCCACGGGAATTTTAACAATCTGCTGGGCGTGAGGCGCCGAAGCGATGGGCGTTCCCTCCCGGTCGGTCATGCCGCAGATGGTTTGCGAAAAGCAGATGCCGCCGGGGCCGAAAATCTCCACAACATCGCCCTCGCAGATCTTATTGCGCTGCTGCACGGTGGCGATTTTTGTCTGTTCATCGTAATCCAGCACCAATCCGACAAAGGAAAATTCCCGGTAATAGGCGCTGCTCTCGTAGTTCTGATCTTCGCTTTGCGGCTTTCGGAAGTAAAAGCCGCTGGTAAAACGGCGGTTGCTGACTTTGCGCAGCTCCGCCATCCACTCCGGTCGGCACTGCCACTGCTTTGGGGTTTCGTAATAGGCGTCGATGGCCTGCCGGTAAGCACCCACCACCGCGGCCACATAGAAAATGCTCTTCATACGGCCCTCAATCTTCAGCGACGAAAGCCCGGACGCAGCCAGCTGCGGGATGTATTCAATCATGCAAAGATCCTTGGAGTTGAAAATATACGTCCCGCGGTCGTCTTCCTCCACCGGATAGTATTCGCCCGGACGCTTTTCTTCCATCAACGTGTATTTATAGCGGCACGGATGGGCGCACATGCCCTGGTTGGCGCCCCTCTGCGTCATAAAGTTGCTGAGCAGGCAGCGCCCGGAGTAGGAAATGCACATAGCGCCGTGAACAAATGCCTCCAATTCCATCGAGGCCGGAAGTTTGCCGCGCATGGTGCGGATGTC
>CATJIF010000045.1 GCA_949740445.1 uncultured Peptostreptococcaceae bacterium
CTGTCAAAATTTTATGAAATAGGAAGGAGTTCATGCAGCTACAGCCAAAGTATCAAAATGAAGTTACAACCGTTGTCATGGGAGAGCAGAGAATCACCATCAAAAATTGCACCCCCATTCTCCATCAGAGGACCGAGAAAAACGCAAGCGTGAGGTAAAGCAAAAGATGTTTGACATGGTTAGCAAGTACGCCGGACAGCGCGTGTAACTCATTGACATCCTTGATATGGGGTCGCCTGGGGTATAATATAATTGTAGGCTGGCTCCCGTTTAATGGAAGGGAGCTAATTATGGATCATAGAATAGATGCGATTTATGGGGGCAGTCGATTGACAAAAAGGACAGCATCAACTTTGAAAGTCAATTTGAATTTTGCCGTTATGAATTAAAGGGCAATGAGGCGAAAGAATACAAGGATAAAGGGTACTCCGAAAAAACTTGGAAAAAGTTAGTTTCGATGACAAGTGGCGTGTGATGGATACGCTGATTTTCAGAATTGAGACTACCAGTATTGTTGTTATACACTAGAAAATCTAAAAATTTTTGCTTTGAATTATACCATTGTCAAAGACCTTTTGACCATCTCAAATATTATGCGGATTTTGGAGTTCTGCGGGCTGACGACTTTACGGGACGTTGATCTGGAAAACAAAATTTTTAACATCGACCACCAACTCCAGCGGACCGCGAACATGAAGCTGGTGATTGAATCCACGAAAACAAATGCGGGAACGAGGAAGCTGCCCATGACGGAAGATGTAGCATAATGCTTCCGGGTAATTTAATAGGAGAAGGCAAGGTGCTCTATTTCGGCGGAGCATTTTTTCGACGGAAAAATTTATAGAAAATAAGATAGGAAATTGAGAAAGCGTATGATATAATTTGGATAGCTAATTTCATGGGGAAATTAAGGGAATATTTTTATATAATCGGGAGGATACAAGAGATGCCTGAAAAGCGTGTTACTACTCTTTCAGAATTTGTTAAAGAAATTTGTGAATTAGATAGGAATCTTATCCGTAATGGTGCAGATAGAAATGAAATATTACTATTTAGAGGACAAGCAAATGTCGCCTTTGAATTGTTACCATCACTTGGCCGAAATCGTAGATTTGCTTGTGATATTTCAATTTTTAACGAAGAACGCAACTTGATTGAAATGGTGAAATTTAAACTACCAGAGATTTTTCATGATGGGTTGCAACCATTAGAATTATTGGCTTTGCTGCAACATCATGGAATTCCAACAAGGCTTTTAGACATTACAGAGAATGCATTAGTTGCTTTATATTTTGCGTGCTGTTCTGATAATGATAAAGATGGTGAGGTTTTTTCATTTAAAAATAATCAATTAGATGTAACTACTTATCCAGTCACTAGTGCTATTGCAGATAGTTATCGTTTTTCCAGTGGGACATTCTATCCACTCGATCTTTTTTATGGTGATGTTGTTTCACAACCATATTTTCTTGAGCAAAAACAGACACATGAAATTTGCAATGATACATTAGAACGTGGAGGAAGATGGATCGCCGAGTGCTGTGAAAAGTTGTTTTTTGTTTATGCACCGACAAGAAATTTGCGTCAAAAAATGCAGTGTGGGCGTTACATACTGTTCCCAAATCGGATTGCGCCTTATGGTAATTCTGATAAATATTGTTTTGAAACAGTTATCGATCCTATACAAAAGGATCATGGTAGCATTTGTGGACAAATTATTATTCCAAAAGAAGTAAAAGGGCAGATTTTGAAAGACTTGAAATTATTCGGAATAAGTAGAGAAATATTATTTGCTGATAGTGTTGACATAGTATGCGAAGAAATTATGAATACATTTAAAAGAAAGATTAGGGGAGATTTGCATTACTAAAATATAGCGGGTAAAATGTTCGTGTTATATTGAAGCATTCCTTACTCCAAAACTCCTACAATTTATGATAGAATAATCACAGTAGTAAAACCTTACTACGTTTCACGGCTTCAACTTGCCACATTTTGCCCTGTTTTGCCCATTCTGTGATTTTTTTAACAATATTTATCAGAAAAATAAACCTCGCAAAACGTGCCAAAACACGGCAAATCAACGCATTTTAGGAGGAATTTATATTATGATTAAGATACTTTTTGTCTGCCACGGCAACATCTGCCGAAGCCCCATGGCAGAATATTTGTTTCGCTATCTGGCGGAAGAACGAAATACAGCGCAGCAATTTCAGGTTGCTTCAGCGGCGACCAGCCGCGAGGAAATTGGAAACCCCGTACATCCGGGAACCCTCAAAAAATTAAAGCCTCTGGGCATTTCTGCTGCAGAAAAGAGGGCGGTGCAGATGACGCGGCAGGATTACATAACGTACGATTACCTGATCGGTATGGATGAATACAATATCAGAAACATGCTGCACATAACAGGTGGCGACCCAAAGCAGAAAATGTTTCGGCTTTTGGATCTATCACAACATCCAAGAGATGTGGCAGACCCCTGGTATACAGGCGACTTCGATGCAACCTTTCAGGATATCCGCGAAGGCTGTCTTCTGCTGTTAGAGCATTTCTGTAGTTCGTCTGCGCCTCTCAGGAAGTAAAACACACTCACTGACAAAGACATGCGGGAAAGTTGTGTGGATACAAAAAGCGGCATTTCATTACAAATAGGGCGCATTTGACGACACGAGGATTGCTCGGTTGCTTTATATCTGGTAAAGTAAAATTCGTGCGACGAAGTGCATTCACAGTTTGCACCGAAAACTGCAAGCTTTGATGTACAACCACATGTTTTGCCGTTTTTGCTTATTTTTGTTTATTTTGCAAAATTGATATAGTCTGGCAGCGCTTATATTTTAAGTCTAAACATTTGCGCAATCAGACACAACCTCATATTTAATGCTCTAACAGGCCCTGCATCTTAAAAAACGATACAACAGCAGTCTGCATTTTAATAAGAAAGAGTACAAGCAGTCGCTGCTTCCATTCCCCTCGGTGGATACGAATACGCGCGTTTTTCAGCGGCTATTTCCTGAGATTTCAGCATTGGTTTTGGCTTACATACGTCCAATAGCTGCGTGTTGGCCGCTCTGAAATTTTCAGCAACCATCTTACAGACAGAGAAGTACACTGTTCCTGTTGCTAGCGAACCATCGGAGCGCCTTGCGCTTTTTTCTTTGGACAAAAAACCAGCTATGCGTCAAATGCGTGGTTTGCCGATATACGAAGAGGCAGCGCAACCGGCTTTTGCCGCCAGCTCCTTTGTTTGCTTGCACCAGCTCCTTCGTTCGCCAGGGCTCATTTTACTGTATGCGGCGCTGCTGCAACTTCCAAAACCGTGTGTTCTTTGGCAATCGAGGGTATCATAATTCAAATACAGCAATCGCTTTAAGGAAATATCCGCTGCTCAGCAAATACAATAGTAAATATCAATAGCAAAGACAATACCAAACACCAAATACCAAATATCAATAGAAAACATTGGTAAAAGACACCAGTAGAAGCCGCCGATAGAAAACACGAGTAGAAAATACCGATAGTAAATTCCGATAGAGAACATCGAATCGAGAACAAAGACCGGAAGAAAGCGCTGATAACAAACGCCGAGAGCGAGCGCTGCGGACAGGCCGTGAGGACGACTATGATAACAATTGCAATCTGCGACGACGAGCCGTTGATGGTAGAGGAGCTGTCCAGGCAGCTTTCCGATTACATGGAAGAAAAACAGTGTACATCCTATCAAATCAGCCGCTTTTTCAGCGGACAGGCGCTTTTGGAAAGCGGCAGGGATTTTGATCTTCTCTTTCTCGACATCCAGATGAAATCGCCAGATGGGATGGAAACAGCAAAGAGGCTGCGCAGCCGCAGAAGCCATAGCCTGCTGATCTTTGTAACCGTGCTTAAGGAATGCGTGTTCGACGCCTTTGAGGTGGAGGCCTGGGATTACCTGGTCAAGCCGATAGACAGCGGCCGCTTGCAGCGGACAATGGACAGGGCGCTCAAAGCCCTGCAGCGGCGGATCGATAAAAGCATTGCCCTGCAACGGGGCAATACCTGCGAAGTCATTGCTCTGTCCCGCATTGTGTACTGCGAGGCGCAGGGCCGAAAAATCCACATCCATCAGATGGACGGAAGCGTCATCGTCTATTACGATAAAATCAAAGAAGTAGAACAGCGCTTAGATGGGCGCTTCTTTAAATGCCACAGGAGCTACCTCGTCAATTTAGACCATATTCGCGGGTGTGGCGACGGCAGGGTCAGGCTGTCGCAGGGCGGAGAGATTCCCGTTTCCCGATTGCGCCAGCAGGAACTGGCACAGGCACTGCTGCACCGAATGAGAGAGAGGGAAGGCTGATATGGATTATTTCAATGCAGGGCTGTCCGGGCTTTGCCTGGCGGCACAGAGCGCCATGCACATGATCTTTGCCGGCCGCCTGACCGGAAAGCAGCCGAAATTGCGGCAGTTTGCCGCTTATTTTTTTCTCCTCTGCACAGTTCAGAGCATCGCCCTTGGGTGCCATCTTGCCGATGCGTTTGCCGTTGGCGCACAGATGCTTATTTTATATGGAATGAACCGCTTCGCTCTGAACAACCAGCGCTCCGTATCCTGCGTTGCCGCGACCATAGCCATCTACATCTCACAGCTATCCTTCGGTATCGTCAATGCGATAGAGGCGGTAATCTTTCCTTCTCTTTTGGGAAGGCCGCTGCTGTATGTGCTGCTGTTTTTTGCAACCGCTGTTGCGTTCCTCCTGTGCGCCTGCTGCTATGCGGCCGTATGGCACTGCCTTTCTCTCAGCGAAGGAGAGCCAATGCCATACGTCGGATTGCTGCTGCTTCCCGGAGGGTTTTTCTTTGCTGCGGAGCTTTACATCCTGCAAACCGCCTACAGCGATGTGTCAGTCGTACTTTCGCCGAGGGAATCTGCAGCGCATGCGGCGCTTCTTCTGCTGCAGGTGCTGGGGCTTGCGGCACTGCTGTGCACGCTGTACGTCTGGCGGCATGTTGTTTGCGGTTTTCTGGCACAGGCGGAGCTGAATTCCCTGCGCCAGGCAGTCCGTGCGCAGAAAACCTATGTCTGCGAAGCGCAAATGCGCTGCGAACAGAGCCGGGCGTTCCGTCACGATATTAAAAATCACCTGTCGGTGCTGAACGGCCTGCTGAACAACGCGCGCATAGAAGAGGCCAGGGAGTATCTGCAAACGCTGAGCGCGGTTTCGGATTCGCTGTCCGTTTTTTGCCAGACAGGCAACCCTGTGGTCGACATCCTGCTGAGCGAAAAACTGAGAATTGCAGAAGCTGCGGGAATCGCTGTGCAGGCGTCTGTGATTTTACCAAATCCCTGCGGCGTCGATGAGTTCGACTTATGCGTTATCTTTGCCAACGCGCTGGATAATGCAATCAGCGCCTGCCAGGAAGCCAGGCGGCTTGCCAAAAAGACAGAAGAGGCGGCATCCATTGGCATTTTCGGAGAGCGTCAGGGAGATTTTTACCGGCTGGTCTTTGAAAACACCTGTCCACTGGGGCCACTGCCGCCCGCGGGGATCGGGCTTTCCAACATAAAAGCCGCGGCGGAAAGATACGGCGGTAGCATGCTGGCAGAAAAAACAGGCCAACGTTTTTTCCTTCACATATTGCTGAACATTTCATTCCCTTCCAGCGACCGTTCAGTGCAAATGCCTTGAAGTTTTGCAGGAGTGCGCTACACTGAAGAAACAAAGAGCAAACGCAGGGCTTTGCAGATCTGAGAAAGGGGAGAAGGATATGATGCAAGCAATCGCAAATAGAACGCTCGGTACAGCAGTTTCGCCGGCAGAGGCAGCCAGAGGAAAAGAACCGCTTCGGATGCCGCAGGCCGAAGAAAAAGAGCCAATCAATTTTAAAAAGGATGAAAGGGATGCGTACATTCCGCAAAAAGCGTGCGAGCCCTTTGGGCGGTACTGGCCGGGCACAGACGAAGCGGGCAATCCCAGAGTCTATTTCGACGATCCTCTGCAGGCAGAGGGGCCAGAAGGAGAAGAGAAAGAAAGAGCCTCTGGCAGTCCAAAAAAACAGCCGGAGCGCTGCGTGGGCAATACCGATGCCGTGGACCGCGAAATTGAAACACTGAAAAAAGAACGGGAAATGCTGAGGCGGAGCATCGAGGCAGAAACAGACGAAGAGAAGCTCCGGGCGCTGAAGGCAAAGCTTTCGCAGGTAGAAAGCCAGCTGCGCCAAAAGGATACCGACGCCTACCGGCGCCAGCATACGACATTTCAATAAAGAACACGCGCCTGCAAGCGCTGGCCAGGAACATTTTTTTACCGTCTGCATATAATACACAAAGCAGACGGTCTTTTTTTCGAAACGACCGGGAAAAGAGGAGCATCATGGCAAATAAGCTTGGAGGGGGAAAACCGTGCAAGCCCGCAAAGCCTTGTAAGCCCTGCAAACCGTGCAAACCCGGAAAGCCCGGGCGCAGGGGCGAAGCGGAGCTGTTCGGCATCATTTTAGTGATTTTGGGAGCGGTAACCATCAGCGCGTTCCTGCTGCCGTCGAAGATATGGTTAATCCTTTTAGGGGCGATTATGATTTTTTTGGGAATCCGCCTGCTGCTGTAGGCAACCGGGGATAAAAAAGAAGGGATGAAAAAAACCTGCACAAAAGGCAGGTTTTGTCTCACGTATCTTAGATCGCTCTGGTAACTTTACCGGATCTGATGCATCTCGTGCATACGTTCTTTCTGGTGACCGTTCCGTTTTCTTCCACTTTAACAGACTGGATATTTGCATTCCACTTTCTTCTCGTATGACGATTGGAGTGGGAAACCGCATTTCCGGAAACCTGGCCCTTACCACAAATTTCGCATTTTCTGGACATCTTCTGCACCTCCTTTTTAACATCCGGGGATGTATACTTCTTATCGTGAGCCTGTAGAAGGTACAGGCAATCAACTACCACATATCGAACAGTGATATTATAGCACAACAAATTGTAACTGTAAAACACTTTTTTCAGAAAGTAACCATCTTTTTTTTCGGC
>CATJIF010000046.1 GCA_949740445.1 uncultured Peptostreptococcaceae bacterium
GAGGAGATCATCCGCAGAGAATATCCGCAGGCGTGGCTGTCGGTAGAAGAGCGCCAAAGGCAGCTGAAGAAAATCTGCCGGGAGGCAAAGCAATATGCAGAGGTAATTCCGGTGCTGATTGATATCCAAAGCTTAAGGCTGCCCGATGGCTCGGAGGATTGGGATGCAGAAACACCGCTGGTGCGGAGCGTGCTGGGCAATCGGTTGGATGCAGTATACAGCAGCGAGGAAAGCTACGGCGATTATTTTCAGAGGGCGTATCCAGAGGCAGTTCATCGGCTGGTGGATGTAAAACGGATGCATTACCCCATCAGCGGAACGGAACTCCGGGCTATGGAATCAGAAAAGGAACGGAATCTATGGATCATATGATATCTGATATAAAGAAGAGCTTTAAAGAGCTCAAATGGTACGAATACCTGATGGGCGCCATTATGGTTTTCATTGCGGCACGGGCGATGATCATGGCGTTTTCCACGGGAACATCCGACGGAAATCCGCCGTGGCTTACAGTAATCAATTTTATCAGCGCTGTGTGCGGCGTTATCTGCATTTTCTTTACGGCAAAAGCGAATATCAGCAATTTCGTCTTTGCCACGGTAAATACCATCGTCTATGCGATTTATCTTGTCTATTGGCATATCTGGGGAACGGCGGCGCTGGAAATCCTGTTTTACATACCCATGAATTTCGTGTCGTGGTATTTCTGGGCAAAGAACAAAGATCAGGTGCTGACGCACAAGACCAGGGCAAAACAGCTCAGCGCGGTCCAGAATACTGCCTGCGCTGCGGTTGTACTGGCGGGCGCTGTAGTATATCACGCGATTCTCGTAAGGATTGGCGGCGAGGTTGCGTGGTTCGATGCTTTTACGCTCAGCATAGGGATTATCGCCACCATATTAGAACTGTTCCGATACAGAGAGCAGTACGTCTGGTGGATCATTACTGATATCGTTTCGGTGGGGATGTACATTGCACATTTCGACGCGGTTTACCTTACGAAGCGAAGCATTTATCTGATTATGGCAATCATAGGGCTTGTCAACTGGGCCAGGCTTCAGAAGAACAGGAATGCGGAGAATCAATAGAGCCGGGCGCTGCCGGTAACGAACGAAAAGGGCCGATGCACAGGGAAAATCCCTCATTGTGCATCAGCCCTTTGTTCATTGGCTTACATATTCAATCAGTGGCATCCGTGTCCGCCGCGGCCATGGTGCTGGCCGGAAACGGGCTGACAGGGGACAGATTGACAGGAGTTGTCACAGTAGCCGCCGCTGTGGTCGTAGCCACAATAGCCGACGCCGTCGTGAAGATGGCGGCCGGTCTGCATACAGCCCTCGATGGTGCAGAGAGAATACGCTGTTTCTTCCTGGCTACGGACGAGCTGACAGGTTCTATCGCAGTATCCACAGTCGTGGTTATAGCCGCAGTAGCCGACGCCATCGTGGAGATGACGGCCAGCTTCCGTGCAGCCTTCTATCGTGCAGAGAGAATACGGCGCTTCTGCCTGCCTGTAGTGAGAGCGGTATCCGTGGTGTGCGTACGCTAAAATCGGAAACGAAAATAGCAGCGCCAGACAGAGGACAAGAACTCCCGTTGTAATCAGCCGTTTCTTAGTGTGCATAATACAACACCTCCTTTCCCGGTTCCCCTTCGACGGACCGAAGCGGGGCTTCCGTCCCATCAAGGGGGATTATTTTGTTTTTTCATATACTTGAATGCCATCCATATAGGTGGCCAGTATATTGACTTTACGGATCTCTTCCGGTTCGATGGAGAAAATATCCTGATCCAGCAGGACAAAATCAGCAATCTTTCCCTGTTTAATCGAGCCCTTTTCGCCTTCGCTGAACGAAGCGTAGGCAGGATTGAGGGTAAAACAGCGTACGGCTTGCGCAACACTCAGAGCCTGCTCCGGATGCCAGCCATCAGCAGGAAAGCCGCAGAGGTCTTTGCGCACAACCGCAGCGTAGATATTTTCCATAATGTTTAAGCTCTCTACAGGACAGTCAGAACCTCCAGCGGTAACGACGTTATTTTCGATGTAGCTTTTCCAGGCGTAGGAAGTGGCAGCAAGCTCGCTTCCGATGCGGTTTTCTACGATGTGGAGATCGTAATTCAAGAAAATGGGCTGAATGTAGGCGATCAGATGCATGCGGGCAAAGCGCGCAATCATAGCGGGGTCGGTAATCTGGCAATGGATAATACCGTGTCGTTCATCCTCGCGGGGATAGAGCTTCTGTGCCCGCTCGATGCTGTTTTGCACCGATTCGATGGCGCCGTCGCCGATGGCGTGGATGGCGATCTGCATGCCATGTTTCTGCGCAAGCTCCACCATAGCATCCAATTCCTCTTGGGTAAAAACCTGAATGCCGCAAGTGGAAGGGTCGTCGGCATACGGCTTGCGCATCAAAGCGGTACGAGCGCCTAAAGAGCCATCCTGCAGCACTTTAAAAGGCCCCAGCTTAAAGCGCGAATCGCCCCAGCCTGTGTGATAGCCGCAATCCAAAAAGCTCTGCAATTTTTCCACAGAAGGCAGATTGCACTGCTCGTAAATGCGCAATTTGAGATTGCCTTCTTCTTTTAAGCGCATATAAGTATGGATGACTTTTTGAAAATTATTAGGAACATCTTTAAAGTCGTCGGTGTGGATTTCCGTAATGCCGTGAGACAGTGCATGCTCTGCGCTGAGGCGAATCAGCTCGCGCAGGCTTTCCTCCGTTTCTTCGGGGATAGCATCCAAAACCAGTTTACGGGCGGCCTCGCGAAAAATGCCCAGCGGCCGGCCGTTCTCGTCCACGTCGATCTGCCCTCCCTCGACCTGGCAGCAGGATTCGCTCATGCCCATCAGCTCCAGCGCCTTGCTGTTGACGGAGATGATGTGACCGCAGGTTCGCGTAAAGGCCAGCGGATGCACGGTGCTGATCTTATCCAGGTCGTAACGATTTAAAAAGCGCGCCTCGTCGGTAAAATGATCGTGATTCCAGCCGCGGCTGCGAATCCACTGTCCGGCGGGGACTTGCCTCTCTTCGATATAGCGGCGGCTGATTTCAATCGCCTGGGCGATGGAAGTAGCGTCGGTCAGATTGATATCGCGCAGGTACATGCCCAGCGAAAGCACGTGCATGTGGGAATCCGTAAACGCCGGAAGTACCGTAGCGCCCCGCAGATCGACCTCTTCGATGCGGCCGTCTGCCTCACTGCGGCCAGCGGACAGCGCGCGCACCTCTTCCAGGCTTCCCACAGCGGCATAGCGCCCGTCGCAGACCCACATGGCGGAAGCCTTCTGCAGCTCTGCACCATCTGCAGATTCCATGGTAACGATGTTTCCATTGAAAAAAATTCGATTCATACTCCACCTCGCGAAATTTCCATAACCCCGTAAAACGTAATCGGAAGTGACGATATTTACTTACCTTAAGAATACTCCGCCAGACGCTGTATGGCAAGAGGAATGGAGCGAATCAAAAAAATATTCTTGAGATTTTTGAAGAAAAGTGGTATATGTAGAATTGAGATATTGTGCAAAACAAATAAAATATGCAAAGAAATAAGCATGAAAGCAAAGTGCACAAGAGGATGGGAAACAGAAAGGGGAGATATATCATGCTGTTAGTAACGACGGAAACAATTACCGGAAAAGAGCTGGAACTGCTGGGATTAGTCAAGGGAAGCACCATCCAGTCAAAACATTTGGGCAAAGATATTACGCAAGGGTTTAAAACGTTAGTGGGCGGCGAGCTGAAGGCATATACGGAAATGATGAACGAAGCGAGAACCCTCGCTACACAGCGTATGATCGAAGAAGCGCAGCGGCTGAATGCCGATGCGATAGTGGCAATGCGTTACTCGTCGTCGTCCATTATGCAGGGAGCGGCAGAAGTGATGGCCTACGGAACGGCGGTTAAATACAAATAAAACCGTCCGGTGGAGGGAAAACGGCAGGAGGTAGCGCATGAGACTGTTTGTATATAACTACAGGGATTACGACGAAGAAACATATTTTAAGAAATACGGTGCGCTTTACAATGCGGAGCTGACGCTGTGTTCTGACAGCCCTTCCATGGAAAACCTGGAACGGCTGCAAGGCTTTGATGCGGTCAGCATCATCACGACACCTACGGGGCGCGATGTGCTAAAGAAGATGAAGGAAATGGGCATCCGCTGCGTAGCGACACGCTCCATCGGCGTCAACCACATTGATCTGAAAGCCGCAGAGGAGTTGGGAATTACCGTCTGCAATGCCGTGTATCCGCCGGATAGCGTGGCAAATTACGCCATCATGCTGATGCTTATGTGCTGCCGCAAAGTAATTCCTACACTGAAGCGGGCGGAAATCCAGGACTTTTCGCTGCCGGGAAAAAAGGGCAAAGAGATTTCCGTTTCTACAGTAGGCGTTATGGGAACCGGCCGCATCGGCCGGACCGTAATCCGCCATCTCAGCGGCTTCGGCTGCCGGATTCTGGCTTACGACCTTTACGAAAACGACGAAGTAAAGAAGTATGCGCAGTATGTAGACCGCGAAACGCTGCTGAAAGAATCAGATATTCTTACGCTGCATATGCCTTATACCGAAGAAAATTATCACTTGGTTGATGAGAGGGCGTTTGTACAGATGAAAGAGGGTGCAATTCTGATTAACACCGCCAGGGGAGAGCTGATCGACACCCAGGCGCTGATTGCGGCTGTGCAGTCGGGGAAAATCGGCGCTGCTGGCCTGGATGTCATCGAGCAGGAAACCGGGCTGTACTATGCAAATCTGATGGATCGGCCTCTGGCAAACGGGGAATTGGCGGTTTTAAACAGCTTCCCCAATGTAATTGTAACGCCGCATACCGCGTTTTACACCGATGAGGCAGTGGGCAGCATGATTCAGAGCACCATCGAGGGCTGTTGCCTGGCGCTGGAAGGAAAAGAAAATCCCTATGCCTTCCGCGGATAGAAAAAATGCCGCCGAATCCGGGCGGAGATGCTGAAAAAGAGACAGCTTAAAAAATACCAGATGGCTGTAAATATAAAACTGATCTGCCCCAAAAAATGCAGGCGCAGGCTTTCGTAGTTCCAGACATTCCAGCGAAGCCAGAGATTGACGACGCTTCCGACCGCCAGTTCGGCGGCAGTAATCATCAGCGCGCCAATCAGGGCCTTCTGCCAGGAGGGCAGATCTGGCATCGCTTCGTCGATTGCATAGAGCAGAGCAAAACACAGCCCCCCGGTCAGGCTCATGGTCCAGTGGGTATAGCCACGAAAGCAAATCTCTAAATATGGATAGGCAGCACAGCCTAAAAGGAATGTCATTGCGATTCTTGTTGATTTATTCATAATGAGGATAGTATTTGCAGAAGCCTCCGTTTCAAAAGCGGAAAATAAAGGACAGCCGCCCGTGCGGTGAAACAGATAAAAAATAAGGAGTAAAAGCCATGGAAACATCGAAAGTGTATTACACAACCTTCCGTACCGAGGTGGGAAGAAGCGTTTTAGATAAGCTGAAAAAATTAGTGCTCGAAGCTGGCTTTGATGAAATTGATTTTAAAAATAAATTTACAGCGGTTAAAATCCATTTTGGCGAACCGGGAAACCTCGCCTATTTACGGCCTAACTACGCAAAGGTGATTGCGGATCTGGTAAAGGAACGCGACGGAAAGGTATTTCTGACCGATTGCAATACGCTGTATGTGGGCGGCAGAAAGCATGCGCTGGAGCACCTGGATTCTGCTTATACCAACGGCTATAATCCGTTTACACTGGGATGCCACGTGCTGATTGCCGACGGGTTGAAGGGAACGGATGAAGCTCTCATTCCCATCGACGGCGAATTTGTAAAAGAAGCGAAAATCGGCCGGGCTCTGGCAGATGCCGACATTATCATTTCCATGAACCATTTCAAAGGCCATGAATCCACAGGGATGGGCGGCGCCCTGAAGAACATAGGAATGGGCGGCGGTTCCCGGGCGGGAAAGATGGAAATGCACAACAGCGGAAAGCCCGGCGTTCATCAGGAGCTTTGCATCAGCTGCGGCGCGTGCCGCAAAAACTGC
Organism: uncultured Peptostreptococcaceae bacterium; assembly: GCA_949740445.1. Classification (GTDB taxonomy): domain Bacteria; phylum Bacillota; class Clostridia; order Peptostreptococcales; family Anaerovoracaceae; genus RGIG446. Next base: position 6,039 of record CATJIF010000046.1, read on the forward strand.
GCTCACGGCGCGATTTCTTTCGTGGAAAAGAAGGCGCAGATCGACCGCGAGGTATGCGTCGGATGCGGGCGCTGCATCGGCGTATGTCCGGTAGATGCGATTCACACCTTCTGGGATGAAGCTAACGACGTACTGAATAAGAAAATCGCCGAATACACGGCGGCGGTGTTGAAGGATAAGGAGCACTTCCACATTTCCTTTGTGATGGATGTATCGCCCAACTGCGACTGCCATTCGGAAAACGATATGCCCATCGTACCCGATGTAGGAATCTTTGCCTCGAAGGACCCGGTAGCGCTGGATCTGTGCTGCACGGAAATGGTAAACCGCCAGAAGGCCAATAAGGATTCGGCTCTGGGCGATGTACTGGAAGAAAATCACTGCGATGGCTGCGGCTGCGGAAGCTGCGATTACATCCAGATGTTGCATCCGACGACAAACTGGAAAGCAGCGATTGAGCAGGGAGTAAAAATGAAGATCGGCAGCGACAAATACGAGCTGATCGAAATAAAGTAAGAAAAGAGAAAAGGAGAAAAGAAAAATGCAGAAGAAATGGAAAAAGTCAGTGGCATTGGTACTGGCTCTGATGATGGTCTTTGCGCTGGGAGCCTGCGGTGGCGGCGATGACAGCGGCAACGGTGGCGATTCCGTCGACGATGTGATGAAAACCGCGCAGGAAGCCCTGTCCAAGGTTGAGAGCATGAGCTATGAAATGAACATGACTATGAACATGAGCGCAGGCGGGCAGAGCATTGAGAGCGAAACGGTCGGAACGATTCAGTACATATCCGATCCTCTGATGATGAGTATGAACATGAGCATGGATATGGGTGTTCAGGGTTCGGCCGAGATTCAGATGTATGCTGAACAGTCCGGCGACGAGTTTATCATGTACATGAGCCCGGATGGAACCAACTGGGGCAAGCAGACGCTGTTAGATGCCGAGCAGTTAGAGCAGTACAATGCACAGGATTCCATGAATCTGTACCTGGGCAGCATCAATTCCTTTAAGGAAGTCGGCACCGAGCAGGTAAACGGCAAGGATGCAGTAAAATACGAAGGTACGATTTCCAATGAAGAGCTCAGCGAGGTTATGGAAACCGCCGGTACGGCAGACAGTCTGACGCAGCTGGGGATTACGGAGGATCAGGTAGTTGCTATGTACTCCGAGCTGGGAGATCTTCCGGTACAGGTTTGGATCGAGACAGAAAGCGGCCTGCCCGTAAAGTACGAGATGGATATGACCGATATGATGCAGAAGCTGATGGATAAGGTCGTTGAAAGCATGGGCGAAGATGCTGCTGGCATGACGATTACGATGGATAAGGTATTCGTTTCGATGAGCCTGTCCGACTTCAATGCGGTCAGCGAAATCGTAATTCCGGAAGAAGCGAAGAACGCGCAGGAAATGACTTTAATGTAAGCCTTTCGCCGGATCTTTCGATGTGCGCTTTGCCGTACAGATGACATGAAAAGAATTGTAACAGTAAAAATCGTCTCTCTGAAACAGCAGGGAGACGATTTTTTTATAGATGCCGAAAACGACGCTTGCAAATAAAAGTGCGCTTAAATGACAAAACCGCCGTTGACGCCGATGACCTGCCCGGTGAAGAACGAAGCGTCGGCCGAAGCCAGAAAGCAGATGGCCTTGGCGATATCCGCAGGCGTTCCCAGCCGCAGCAGGGGCGTATCTTCGGACAGCTGCCGCTGCACCTCGGCGGATACCTGGGAGAGCATGTCGGTCTGGATAACGCCGGGGGCAACGCAGTTGACGCGCACATTGCTGGGGCCCAGCTCTTTAGCCAGCGCTTTCGTCAGGCCGATGAGAGCCGCCTTGCTGGCGGAATAGTGTACCTCGCAGCTGGCGCCCACCTGGCCCCACATGGAAGATACGTTGATGATGGCACCGGATTTGGCAGAAATCATATCGGGAAGTGCGGCTTTGCAGCACAGATACGCCCCCTTGCAGTTGGTGTCCATCACGCGGTCCCAGGCCTCTTCGTCGATATCCGTAAACAGCGAAAATTCGGAAATGCCGGCATTGTTGACTAATATGTGGATGGGGCCGAAGGCGGCCCGGGCTTTGGCAAACATGGCATCTACCTGCCGGGCGGAGCGGATATCCGCTTTTAGAGCCATGGCCTTAACGCCGGCTTCGCGCAGGCGCGCCTCCAGCGCAAGCGCCTGCTGTTCGCTCTGATTGTAGCCCAAAATAATCCGCGACGCACCATTTCTTGCAAACTCTACGGCGCATTCGGCGCCGATACCGCGGCTGGCTCCGGTGATTAGAACCGATTTTCCTCTGAAATCCATAGCTTGAACCCCTCCTTCGATGGCGCGCTGCGAAAGGCATCCGCTGCCGGACAGCGCTATACTTACAGTATATAATGGCTGCAAGTGAAAGAAAAGCTGAAAATATCGGAAAAGTAGCAGCTCCTTTCCGCGAAGGGTTGAAAAAGGAAAGGGAGCGGGGTATAATTGAAACGTAATTTTACGCAGATTCGAGAAAGCTGCGGGATAGAGCGGAATTTCAGGGAAGAAAGGATATGGAAAACGATGTATAAAGACGCGTTACGCCCTGCATGGGTCGAAGTCAATTTAAGCAATCTGGATTACAACATTAAGAATATCAAGGCAAAAGTACAAGGGAAGGAATTTATCGGCGTCATTAAAGCCGACGGCTACGGCCACGGTGCGGAAGAAGTGGCAAAGGTACTGAAGGAAAACGGTGTAAAGATATTCGCCATCGCTACGCTGCAGGAAGCCATCGCGCTGCGCAATGCCGGCTTTGCCGACGAGGATATCATCATGCTGGGCCTGACGCCGGACATGTACGCAGATACCATTGTGGAATATAACATTACGCCGGTAACCTGCAGCCTGGAAAACGCAAAGGCGATTTCCGATGCCGCAGAGCGGGCGGGAAAGGTGGTAAAGGGCCTGATTGCAGTCGATACGGGCATGGGCCGCATCGGCTATCAGCCCTACGATCCGGCAGCCGTAGAAGAAGTCAAGAAAATCAGCCAGCTGTCCAATTTCCAGATCAAGGGCCTGTTCTCGCACTTCTCCACGGCCGACGCTGCAGACAAAACCTATACGAAAGGACAAGAGAAGAAATACGCCGATTTTTATCAGGCGCTGGCTAATGCCGGCGTGCAGATTCCGTGGAGAACGCTGTCCAACAGCGCCGCAGTTATGGAAGTGCCTACGGCGTACTACGACGCTGTCCGCCCGGGCATTATCCTCTATGGCCTCTATCCATCCGATGAGGTTGACCGGGCTGAGCTGGACATTAAGCCGGTGATGTCGGTCAAGGCAAACATCGTGCATCTAAAAGAGGTCGGAGAGGACTTCTCCGTGGGCTACGGGCGTAAGTTCGTCTCCAAGCGCAGAAGTAAAATCGCGACCCTGGCCCTGGGCTATGCCGACGGCTATCCCAGGCCCTATTCCGCCTATGGCAGGGTAATTGTCAACGGCGTTTATGCGCCGCTTGCCGGAAATATCTGCATGGACCAGTGTATGGTGGATGTAACAGATGTTCCCGATGTCAAAGTAGGCGATGAGTGCATCTTAGTGGGCACTGACGGAAAGAACACGATTCTGGCGGATGAAATCGCCAAAGCCACAGGTACGATCAATTACGAGATCGCTTGTGCATTCGGGCAGAGACTGCCAAAGGTATATGTAAAATAGAAGAAGATTACCGGCCGGCGCGAAAGTACCGGCCGGCGTCTTACCCGCGTTTTATAAGAGGAAGTCAGGAGATATGATTCAGAAAATGACGCCGGAGCTGACCGACCAAGTGCTCAGCCTGTGGCTGTCCGAAACGGCAAAGGCGCATCCCTTTATTCCCAACGCCTACTGGGCGCAGAATTTTATGAAGGTAAAGATGCAGCTGCTGCCTGCGGCAGAGACCTGGGTAGAGGTGGAACAGGGCCGCCTGCGGGGCTTTCTCAGCCTGCTGGCAGGGGATTACATCGGGGCGCTGTTTGTTGCAGCGGAGGATCAGGGCAGCGGCGTGGGAAGCCGCTTAATGGAACACGCAATGGGGCTGTGCGATCAGCTGAGCCTGAACGTATATGCAAAAAATATCAGAGCGGTGGAATTTTATCGGCGCAAGGGCTTTTATACGGAAGAGGAAGTTCTCGACAAGGAGACGGGAGAAATGGAACTTACCATGTCGTGGATTTCCGCCGACATGGAGGAATTGTTGTTTGGCATGCAGTGCTGAACCGATAAAAAAACGAGGCATTTTTTACTCGGAAAGGAAGGAGAAGACGCCATGGATATATTTCAGGCAATCGCTGAGCTTACCGTGCTTCCGGGTGTAACCGGAAACGAAGCCGCCGTTTCTGTTGCGGTGCAGAAACAGTTTCGCCGCTATACCGATGATGTGTGGATCGACGCCATGGGCAACACCTACGGGCGCATCGGTAATCCCGATGGCCCGACGCTTCTGGTTATGGCGCACATGGACGAGGTGGGCATGATGGTCGGCAAGGTGGAAGAAAACGGCATGCTGCGGCTGTGCTCTGTAGCAGGGGTAGACCCCAGGGTTTTGCCGGGCTCGGAGGTGCGGGTGTTCGGAAAAGAGACGCTGCCTGCAGTGGTGGGGGCGCTGCCGCCACACTTGCAGCGGGATGGCGACCAAGAAAAAGCGTATAAAATCGACGATCTGCTCTGCGACACCGGCCTGCCGGCAGACGAAGTACGCCGGCTGGTACGCGTTGGCGATACCATTACCTTTGCACCCCTTGCACCGATGAAGCTGCAAAACGGCTTTATCGCCGGAAAAACCTTTGACGACCGGGCCTGCGTGGTCTGCATGCTGCGGGCTATGGAGCTTTTGCAAGACCGCAGGCTGCACTGCAACGTGGTATTCTGCGCCTCGGTGCAGGAGGAAAGCGCTGGAGGCGGGGCCAAGGCGGGTGGATATAATATCCATCCTGATATGGCGATTGCCATGGATGTCTGCCACGGGCCGCAGCCGGGGGCAAAGCCCACAGAATGCGTGGAGTTTGACAAGGTATCGGTTTGCCGCGGCGGGAACATCCATCCGAAGATGTATCAGAAAATTGTCGCTTCTGCCAAAGAGCAGAATATCGCTTACGAAACGGATGTGTGCTTTGCGCATACGGGAACGGATGCCTGGGCGCTTCAGGTGGAGCGCGGCGGGATTCCCACAGGGCTGATTTCCCTGCCGCTTCGCTACATGCACACCAGCGTGGAGGTTATTTCGACGGACACGCTGAATCATTGCGCCAAGGTGATTGCGGGCGTTGCCGCCGGAATCGGCGCAGACTGGGAGGAATCGCTATGCTTGGACGATTAGAGGCACTGTGCAATCTGAACGGCGTATCGGGCGACGAGGGTCGCGTGCGCCGTTATATCCGCGACATCGCAAAGGAATATGCGGATGAGGTGTGGACCGATGCCATGGGCAATCTGTACGCACACCGAAAGGGCGAAGGCAAACGGGTAATGGTAGCGGCCCACATGGACGAGGTGGGAATGATCGTCTGGGGGCCCATGGAAAATGGCCTGCTGGCTTATCAGACCAGGGGGATCGACCCCCGGGTTGCGGTTTCCAAGCGGGTGGTGATCGGCGCAAAGGAAATCCCCGGCGTGATCGGAGCCAAGGCGATTCATCTGCAATCGCGCAAAGACCTGGCCCGGGCGCTGCCCCACGACGAGCTGTTTATCGACATCGGGGCAAAGGATAAGACCGATGCGCTGAAATACATAGAGCCTGGCGATTACGCAGCATTTACGACGAAATGGGAGCGCTATGGAGAGGATCGGATGAAGGCGAAGGCCATCGACGACCGGGCGGGCTGTGTCGTTGCGCTGGAGCTTTTAAAGCACGACTACGACTGCGATTTCTATGCGGTATTCACTGTGCAGGAGGAGCTGGGACTGCGGGGTGCTCAGGCAGCGGTATATAATGTAAAACCGGATGTGGCGCTGGTGCTGGAAGCGACCTCCGCCAACGACATGCCCGAGGCAAAGGGCCATCAGCATTCCACCCGCGTGGGAGGTGGCCCGGCGATTACGTTTATGGACGGAGCGACCATCGTCAGCACAAAGATGTTCGATGCGCTGCGCGAGACAGCCCGCAAGGCGGACATCCCTTTCCAGCTGCGCCAGAGCGCCAATGCTGGAAACGATGCCGGCGCCATTTACAAGGCGCTTGCGGGATGCGCTACCGGATGTATTTCTCTGCCCTGCCGCTACATCCATTCGCCCTGCAGCGTGGCATCCATCCGCGATTTTGAACACGTGTACCAGCTGGCAGAGGCGTTTCTCAGAACCAGTAAATTCAACGAAGTGCAGCAAGACGAGGTGTTGTGATATGTATGATAAAGAAATGCTGAAGGAGATTTTAGAGGCGTACGGCCCCTCTGGCCGCGAGCAGGAGGTCAGCCGGGTAATCCGTAGATATGTGCAGCCGCTGTCCGACGAGGTATATACCGATGCGCTGGGAAATCTGATCGCTGTAAAAAAGGGAAGCTCCGGAAAGAAGATCATGCTCAGCGCCCACATGGACCAGATCGGCCTGGTAGTTGTGGATATCGACGAGAAGGGATTTCTGCGGGTGTCCAACGTGGGTGGCGTCAATCCAGTCATCGCTGTTGCGCGTCCAGTGCGCTTTGAAAACGGAACCCGCGGCGTTACGTATTTCGAGACAAAGAAGCACAGCGTTAAAGATACCGTCATGCAGGAGCTGTTTATCGACATCGGTGCAGAAAGCCGGCAGGAAGCCGAGGCAAAGGTGCAGATCGGCGATGTAGCTGTGTATGCGGCGGAATTTACCGAGATGGGAAACCGGATTTCCTGCGGGGCGCTGGACGACCGGATTGCCTGTGCTGCCGTAATCGAAGCCCTGCGCACGATGAAAAGCGAACACAGCATTTACGCCGTGTTTACCGTGCAGGAGGAAGTGGGCCTGCGGGGAGCGGGCGCCGCAGCCTATAGCATTGCGCCGGATCTGAACATCAGCCTGGATGTAACAGGTACGGGCGATATGCCGGAGTGCAGCCCTATGAGCGTTGCGCTGGGAGCGGGCGCTGCGATTAAAGTGATGGATTCTTCCGTTATCGTGCCGCCGGTAGTGCGGGACTTTTTAGAAGAAGCGGCAGAAGAACAGGGAATTGCCGTCCAGCGCGAGGTGTTGCGGGGCGGCGGAACCGATACCGGTGCCGTGCAGCGGACAGCCGGAGGCATCCTGTCCGGATGCATTTCCATCCCCTGCCGCTACATCCATTCGCCGGTGGAAACCGCTGACCTGCGCGACTACCGGGCGGCGGTACAGCTGCTTTGTGCGGCAGTCGCCAAAGCAGAACTGCCCGACCGGCACACGCAGTTCCAGTAAAACGCAGGAAAAAAATCGCGGCTATATGGCAGCAACATATATTTTAAAAAACGATTCAATAAAAAACGATCAAGTAAAAATGCGCCAGGCGGATAGTAGTTGCCGCCAGGCGCATTTGATTTTAAAATTTTATATTTGTACGCCTTGCACGCCTCCGCTGGTTTATTGTGGCTTACTGCGCGGTAGAGTCGTTGACAGAAATCTGCGGCAGATGCAGCCCGTTTACCCAGTCAGCGACAGCAGACGCCGAAACACTTCCGCTGAAGCGCGCGCCGTCTTTCCAGACCGTGCTGTCCGCACAGAGGGAATGCAGGGGTTCGGCACTGGTTCCGATGGGGCTGCTTGCCGAAGTGCAGAAGGGCACGATGGTCTTTCCGCCGAAGTCGTAGCTCTCTAAAAAGGTGCTGATAACCCGCGGCGCTTCGCCCCACCAGAGAGGGTAGCCTAAGAATATGATGTCATATTTTTCCATATACTCTAAGGAGCCGTTGATGGCGGGTCGGGCGGAAGGGTCGTTGTGCTCTGCCGCGCAACGGCTGTCGGAGTCGTTATAATTCAAGTCGTCTGCAGTATAGGGCTGCTGCGCCTCGATTTTGTAGAGGTCTGCCTGCAGCAGGGTCTCCAGATGGCCGGCTACCGCTTCGGTATTACCGGTGGCGGAGAAGTAGGCGATTAAAATGCGGGGGCTGTTTTCGGGTGCAGGTCCGGGCTGCGGGTTTGGCGTGGGATTTGGGGCCGGCGGCAGATCTGGGTTCGGCGACGGGTCGGCCTGCTGTACGCTTTCGTATTTCATCAGTGCAGAGGCGACCTGTGCACGGGTAGCTTCGCTTTTTGGCGCAAACATGTTTTCCGATACGGTGTCGATGATATTGTTTGCACGGGCCCAGTCTACCGCCACAGCAGCATAGGAAGAAATGGCGGATTCATCGCTGAAATCATCGGCCTGTGCGCCTGGACTGCCGGCGAAGTGCCAGAGAATCGCAGCCATCTGCTGCCGCGACACCGGATCGTTGACGCCGAACAAGCCATTGCTGTAGCCGCTGACCAGCTTTTGCTGCGATGCCCACAGGACGGCATTGCTGTACCAGGCGTCGTCTGCTGTATCGTCGAAAGCATCGGTTCCGGTTACGGCAGGAGAGCCTGCCATCTGATAGAGAACCGTTACCAGCATGGCACGGGTAAGACTGTGTTCAGGGGCAAACGCAGTATCGGAAACACCAGCCATCAGGCCATGCTCTTTGCAGTACATAACGGCTTCCGCATACCAGGCGTCGGGCGCCACATCGGAAAATCCGGTATCCAATACGGCAGAAAAGGCCGGGATAGCAAGGGACAGCATCAGCAACGAGGTTAAAACCAGTACAAAAAATTGCTTTGTACTTCGCATTTTTATCATCTCCTTTTGTGTTTTCTGATTTTGTGTACATTTTGATTTGTTTGTGGCTGCCTGCATTTTGAGGGCGCCGGCTGCGGCTGCTTGCTGCCAGCACCCCCTGAAAGCAAAAAGTAAAGAGGCTTTTCCTTAACACATCTACAGTGTAGCGGCAGTAAGGGGAAATGTCTAATGCTTAGAAATCATCGGCTTCAATGCGTTTTAAGCATACCTGAAATCAGACTTCTTTCTCTTCGAAAAATCAGAACCACCGACATAGTTGGTGGTTCTGGTCAATGTTGTTTTCATTACATACAACATCACAAAAAAGAAATAACCGCCCAAGCGACCAACTTTAGCGGTTATTCTTTGATAATCTACTAATTTTGGGCTAACCGTTTACCGGTGAGCACCTTTCTATAACTATTATACGCGCACTTGCAGGAAATTTGTAAGTGCTTTTGTGTATTAAATCTCTGGAAAGCAAATCGTCAGTTGTAATAAAAAACCTTACAAACATTAAAATTTGTAAGGTTTTCTGTTGGTACACCATCAGGGGCTCGAACCCTGGACACCCTGATTAAGAGTCAGGTGCTCTACCAGCTGAGCTAATGATGCATATAATTTCGCTTAAGGACAAGAATTATAATAGCAAAAGAGGTGAGATTTGTCAACAGAAAATGAAGAAAAAATAAAAAATGTTTTTTTGAAAATTTCGGATTATTTTATTCAATTAAATTAAGACCTTGTGAAAAATTACCGCACATGAATTTTTCATCAAAAGCCACAATACATAGCGAGGAATCGTGTGAGGGCGCGCCGACGTATTCCAGGATAGAAGTCACGTATTGTATAGGCTGGCAAAATTCGCGGATTTTGCCGAGTAAGGGAGGAAAAAACCATGAGAAATCAGACAAACGAAACCAGCAAAACCAACAGAGCTTCGAATCAGAGCACGAACAGAGCCTCGAACCAGGCGAATAACAGAGCATCCAATCAGGCGAGCAACAAAGCAAGCAATAGAGCGACGAACCGTGCGAGCAACCAGAGCAGCGACTGCAGAGATTGTCAGTAGTGCAGGGAAGACTGCTGAGACAGGGAGAGTAAAATCAACAGACAAACTAGACAGGGCAAATGGATTTTCTTCGGAGTCCATTTGCTTTCTTTTTGTTGCTGTTTCAAGGATTCTGTATTATAATAAAATGATAATTGTTGGAGTTTTGTTTTGCGGATCGCCGGAGGCTCCGACGGGGAAGCGAGGAATAAAAATGTATTGCAGAGAGTGCGGAAATCCGGTAAAAGAAACAGATACGGTCTGTGGGGCGTGTGGAGCAGCTTTGTACGACAGTGCGCACGAAAAGACAGGGCGTTGGGATGCGTCGGAAAGCGACGGGCAGCCGGAGGAGAAGTCGCCGGTGCATTACGAAGAATTTTCCTGGAACGTATACGACTTTCCCAAACCCAAAAAGACAGGAGATCTGAAGATGGAATGGCCGAAAGAGCCGGAACGGTCCAGGCGCAGGATTGACCTGGACGAGCCGATTTCTTTTGACATTGATGTATTCAGAAAGCGCAACGGTATAGATGGGGCGCAAGAAGAAGTGGAAGAACAGGCGCTGGTTGAAAATCCCTGGAGTAGTGCAAAGGCAGAGTCCGGTCCATCGTCGCTGCAGCAAAAAAGCGACGCGCTTCCGACAGAAGATATGTGGAAGGGCTACAGCGCAGACGATGCGCAGGCGGTTGCAAGTGCAGCGGAAAGCCTTCGCAGCCAGTCCGAACAGATCAATACAAGGGCGGGTTTTGGCGGCGAAGGACAAGGTCAGAAAAGGCCGATGGGACAGGCAAAGACCTCCCCAGCCCTGAGCAATGTCGAAGCTGCGGAGGAGGCCCGCAGGGAGAGCCTGAAAAAAGCCGATCCCTTTTTTGATTTTACGCAGACGAACATCGTATTTCAAAATATGCTGGATCAGGAATACGAAAAGCTGCAAAATCGCAAGAGGGGTGTTCCCTATGTAGAATCGCAATGGGATTTCGGCACTTCGGAGGCCGCAGGCTCTCAGGCAAAGAAAACAAAAGAAACGCCGGCAGAAAAAACTTCTGCTAAAAAAGCTTCTCCAGAAACAACGCCAGAGCAAAAGAAAAGGCAGGAAGAAAAGGCGAAAACGGCGCCGGAAATACCGCTGAGCCCGGAAGATGCGCTGGAGCAGATGATTCTCAGCGGCACGCGGGCTGTTGATTCGGAAAAAGAAGCTACAATTCAAGTGGATTTAGATGCGATAAAGCGGGCGGCAGAGCGGAGATACGGCTACGAAGTGGAAGTGCATGCCGCAGAAGAACGTCAGTTAGAACCGTTAGAAGCGCAAGGGTCGCAGCAGAACGAAGAACCGCAGAAGAAAAGCGGCGCAGAAGGAGAGCCGGCTTTAACGGAGGCAGCGGATGCGCAGTCAATACCGACGGAAGAAAAGCAGACAGAGGCAGCAAAGCAGCAGGGCTTCCGCAAGCGCCGGACCATGACAGAAATGGAGCAGGCGCGGGAAGAGTATTTCCGCATGCTGGATCAGGAAATGAACGGGCTGCAGGTAAAGGTAGAGGTCAACGCCAGGCAGGGAAAGGTTGTAACGGATGTAGATATTAAATCGAAGGAATCCGGTGGATGGTTCCGGAGAAAACACAAGGCACCAGTCTATGAAGAAGAGACAGCAGAGCCTGGGACAGAAACGGTAAACTCCGGGCAAAGCGACGAAGCGCTGCAGGAGAGCGCCGGTTTTCAGCAGACGGCTTCCGGCCAGCCAGTATCGTTTTTCGAAAGCGAGACATTTGCCGGGCAGAAAACGGCCGGCTCTGGAACAAACCCGCAGTGGAATTCAGAAGAAGCGGCTACATTTGCTCGATGGCAGAAGGCGCTTGGAGAAGAGGGTGCGGGAGCGTTAAAAAACGCGGAATTAGAGGCGGACAGGGCAGCAGCCTCCAAGGTGGAAGAAGTAAAAACAGAGCTGCAAAACGAACCGCCTGCCGCAGATTGGCTGCTTTCAACGGACAGAGATAATGCGGCGGGGGCCGGGTGTGCAACAGCAGGGATAAAAGAGCCTGCGACAGATGAAAGCGGCAGTACGCAGTTAGAAGAGAAAAGCGTGTCTGACGACGAGCAGGCGCGGCAGCAAAATCCGGCAGGCGCGGCAGATGGTGAAGAAGATATACAAGCGCAGCAAATAGAAAACGCCGAAACGTCGTGGGCCTACGAGGCAGACTACGACGGAGAAGATGAAGAAGAGAAGAGCGGGACCGGCAGCACGGCCATAAAGATCGTTTTGGGGCTGGTCGCCTGCATTGTCCTGTTAGAAGCGGCAGCACTGGGCATTGTCTACATTGCGCCCGACAGCACGGCGGCACAGACGGTCTACCGGATGCAAGATAAGGTAGTAGGCCTTCTGTTTCACAGCGGCGGACAACAGGGCGGACAAAACGAACAGAACGGGGAGGGAGATGGCGCGCAAAGCCAGCAGGACGGCCAGGCTGACGATACCGATGTAGAAGGCTCCAATGCCGGGCAAAGCGATGCGGCGCTGCAAACGCCCGACCCGCTACCCATGGCCGATAAAACAGCGCTGATCGCTACGCAGCTGGATAAAAATAAAAATATCGAAAGCATTACTGCCAATCCCCAGCTGTCTTATGTGGCAGGAACGGATTACGGTGTGGCCGACATAAATAATTCTCGGCCAATCGAAAATAATATATGGTATCAGAACGAAGATGGCACCACAGTCTATTACGACAGAGAAATTGTAGGCACGCTGATTGCGTTCAATTCGCAGTGGGTAGATTATGTCAACGGCGTCAGCAAGGAGGCAGTGGCCCTGACAAAAGAAGGCAGCCAGGCGTATATCAATGCCACTGGATTTTCTAAAATTGGAAAGGTAACAGAAAAATTTATTTCTATGGAAATCGGCGATATCCGCCAGGGAGAAAACGGCTTTTATTTGTGGGCGGCAGAGGAGATCGAGATGACAGAAAACGCGGCGAGCTCCACCGCTAACTATCGCTGGATTTACTGTTTCGAGCCTGTGGGAAAAGAAATGAAAATCGTAAATTATATTCGCATTTCCTAATAAAGATAGATGCGGATGAGCAGAGACATATCTGCAAAGAATAAAAGAAACAGGGAGGAAGGATTTGAGTAAAAATAAAAAAAGGGGAGTGCTGATCGTACTGGTACTGCTGCTGGCAGCTATCGGATTGTTTTTCGCATTGGTGAACTACATTGCGGATTTTCTCTGGTTTCAGGAGATGGGCTACACCTCGGTATTTTTTACCAAGCTGATGACGCAGCTGAAATTAGGCGTTCCGGCATTCGTGGTTTTACTGCTGCTGACGTGGATATATTTGCGCGGCCTGAAAAAAAGCTACTATAAAAAAGTAGAGACAGTGCAAAGCAGCGTCAGCGAAAAGGCGATCAACGGCATTGCACTGGCCCTGTCGGCAGTGTTCAGCCTTTTGACAACGCTGTCAGCGGTAACGCGGCTTTGGTTTGAAATTCTGCAATTTATCAATGGAACGGAATTTAACGTCGCAGACCCGATCTTTCAACAAGATGTCGGGTTTTATGTGTTTCGGCTGGAATTTTTGTCGCAGCTGAACGCCATCGCGTTAAACATCGTCATGTCCTTCTTCGCTGTGACGCTGATTTTTTATTTCGTGCTGGTAACGCTGCGCAGGCCTGATATGTTCGATGAGGTTCCCCGCGGCGAAGACGAAAAGAGATCGCCCTTCGGTCAGTTTTCCAGCCAGTTTGGGAAATTCGGCCAGGGAACACCGTTCGAAGAGCAGTTCGAACGGATGCGGCATCCATCCGGCACGAAAAAGCAGTTCGATTCCAACAATCTAAAACAGCTGCTATCCATTGCTTCCGGGCAGATCGTGGCAGTAGGAATGGTGTTCTTTCTGTTGCTGGCGTGCAATTTCTATATCAAGCAGTACGATGTGCTGTATTCCGGAACGGGAATTGCCTACGGCGCAGGCTATACGGATATCAACGTTACGCTGCTGCTCTACCGCGTGCTTATGGGACTTTCTGTGCTGGCAGCTGTCGGATTTGCCATAGGTGTAAAAAAGAAAAAGGTGCGCTATGCGGCGGTAATTCCCGTGGCGATGATTCTCCTTTCCGTGGGCGGAACCGTAGCCGCAGGCACGGTTCAAAATTTAATCGTAGCGCCCGACGAAATCAATAAAGAAAGCGAGTATCTGGAAAACAACATCCGCTACACGCAGATGGCATACGATTTGCAAGATATTGAGATTCGGGATTTTCAGGCGGTCAATACGCTGTCGAAAGACGATATTCTCAACAATATGGGAACGCTGTCCAACATCCGCATCAACGATTTCGAGCCCGCGGAGCAGTTTTATAACCAGACCCAGAGCATCCGGTCGTACTATACCTTTAACGATGTAGATGTGGACCGCTATATGATTAACGGCGAATATACGCAGACCTTCCTCTCCGCCAGAGAAATCGACGAAGAGAAAATGATCAACGACCAGTGGCTGAACAAGCATCTGAAATACACCCACGGCTACGGGATTACGCTGTCGCGGGTGGATAAGGTAACGGCCAGCGGCCAGCCGGATATGCTGATTAAAAGCATTCCGCCGGTGTCCGACATCGCAGAGGTGCAGGTGGACCGGCCGGAAATTTATTTCGGCGAAAAGACGAATAACTATATCATCGTCAATACCGATGAGCAGGAGTTTGACTATCCTTCCGGCGAAAATAATGTGTATACAGAGTATGAGGGAAACGCAGGCATCCGCCTGAATCTGTTTAACCGCTGCGTATTTGCGCTGCAGGAGCGGAGCTTAAAGCTGCTGGTTTCCACCAACATCGACAGCGATTCGCGCATCATCGTCAATCGCAATATCATGGATCGGATCAGCCGCATCGCGCCGTTTTTATCCTACGATAATAATCCGTACATCGTTACGGTGGATGGAAAGCTGTACTGGATTGTGGACGCCTATACCACCAGCTCGTACTATCCGTATTCCGAGCCGTATTCGGAAGAAAGCTACGATAATTACATCCGGAATTCGGTTAAGGTTGTGGTAGATGCCTATAACGGCGATGTGAATTTTTATATCGTGGGGACAGACGATCCTATCGCACAGACGCTGCAAAAGATATATCCCGGATTGTTTAAGCCCTTTGATGAAATGCCAGAAAGCTTAAAATCCCACATCCGCTATCCCAATGCGCTGTTTAATATTCAGGCGAACGTCTACAAAAAATACCACATGAACGATGTCAAGGTATTTTATCAGAAGGAAGACTTGTGGGCCGTCGCCAATGAAATTTACGGCACGGAAAAAGTGGTGATGACGCCGAACTATTTCGTCATGAAGCTGCCGGGCGAGGATCAGGTAGAATTTATCAACTCCATTCCCTATACACCAAACGGCAAGGATAATATGACCGGGCTTTTGGTAGCGCGAAACGACGGGGAACACTATGGAGAGCTGATTTTATACCGATTGCCGAAAGACCGCATCATCTACGGGCCCAGCCAGATCGAGGCGCAGGTCAATCAGGATACCACCATATCGAAGGAATTTACGCTGTGGAGCAATTCCGGCTCGGATTACAGCCGCGGCAATATGTTCGTAATTCCCATCGAAAACTCGCTGATGTACGTAGAACCGGTATATCTGGAGGCAGCTAATGGCAGCCTGCCGGAGGTCAAGCGCGTCATCGTCGTTTACGGCGACCGCATCGCTTACGAATCCAACCTGGCGGCAGCGCTGGATAAGCTGTTCGGCGCGGGAGCAGGCGATCCACTCAAATCCAGCACGCCGGCAACCGACGGCAACGAGATGAGCGGCGAAGGTGATGTATCCGGACAGCCGGATTCCTTGCCGGACGGCAGCACCAGCAGCATCTATTCGCTGGAGGAGCTGGCGGTAATGGCAAATGAAGCCTACGAAAACGCAGTGCAGGCCCAGCAGGCTGGCGACTGGGCTTCTTACGGCAGATATCTGCAACAGCTGTCGGAATATTTAAATCAGATGGTTCCATCCGAAGACGATCTTTTAGATGACAGCACGGCAGACGGTTCGATGGAAAGCGATGTGCTGAGCAATCCGGATGGCGCGGATATCTGATAAAAAAGGAAATGGTTCGGCATATTCCCCGCCGCGGGGTGTAAGCGCTGCTGGTGGGGATATGTGGAATTGACAATAGAGTGAGACAACAGGAGGAAACTGAGACTATGCTGGAAAAAATGTTATTTTGCATCCCGGCGAATGCCCATTCGCTGCAGGATGTAACCGCAGTGCTCAAAGAGCATCCGGAGGTGAGGTTCGTATCGCTGGTCGGTCTGGATATCAGCGGGCACGATACGGACGAGAAAATCCCTGTCGCATTGTTTTTAAAAGACTTTCAGAAATTTATGAACCAGGGAGTGCAGACAGATGGCTCCAGCGTAGTGCTGCCCAAAATTGCAAAACTGAGCAACGCCAAGGTAGACATTATCCCCGACCCCGATGTCAACTGGTATGTGGACCACAACTGGGCGCACATTGACGAGGAAACGGGCCTTCCCATGGGTACGCTGCGCATTCCTTCATTTTTAGTACATAACGATACGAAACAGGTGGGTTCGCGCGTCATCCTGCGCGATGCTGTCAACGCTTTCAAAAAAGATGTGTTGCAGATGATCCGCGAAAACCCCTATGTGCTGGAGTATCTTCCGATAGAGAGCGCCGATGAGATTCAAGAAGTGCTGTTGACCTCGGCCACAGAGCTGGAATTCTGGGTAAAGACACCGGATGAAGATGCTGACGGCGAACAGCTGTCTACCTCACAGGTACTGAAAGAGCAGTACTGGAAGAGAACCATCGGGCCGGTGCGCACAGCCATGGAGCGCGCGCTTCTGGTATTGGATAAATACGGCTTCGGCGTAGAAATGGGCCACAAAGAAGTGGGGGGTGCCAAGGCGAAACTGGGCCACTCGGGCAGCTTCGAGCACATCATGGAACAGCTGGAAATCGACTGGAAATACAGCGATGCACTGCAGGCGGCGGATAACGAAAACCAGGTAAAATATGTTGTAAAAGACATTTTCCGTGCCCACGGCCTGGACGTTACCTTTATGGCAAAGCCGATTTCCGGCGTGGCAGGCAGCGGCGAACATACGCACATGGGCGTAGCGGCGCGACTGAAAAACGGCAAAGTAGTCAGCCTGTTTGCAGCAAAAGAGCCGGAAAAGAACTTCTTAAACCCCATCGGTTTCGGCAGCCTGATGGGCATTTTGAAAAACTACGAGATCATCAACCCCTTTGTCAGCGCATCGAATGACGCGATGAACCGTCTGAAGCCGGGTTTTGAAGCGCCGGTCTGTATCGTGACTTCGCTTGGGCATGCAGCGGATACTCCTTCGCGCAACAGAACCGTTTTAGTGGGGCTGGTGCGCGATATAAAAAACCCGCTGTCTACCCGCTTTGAGTTGCGGGCACCCAACCCCAAAAGCAACACGTATCTGGTGCTGGCCAGCGGCTTTCTGTCCATGCTGGATGGCATCGAAGCCTGCCTGCGGGCAAAAAAGACACCGGCGGAGTTGGAGCGTTCGATTTCCAAGGAATACGGGCAAGAGGATTTCTATTTAGAAACAAACCGGGCTTACCGCACGGAAAAGGATGTCTTCGAAGAATTTACGCAGGAGGAGCGCGACCAGTTCTTTGGGCGCGCACCAGAAACGGTGTGGGAGAATATCAGCGCCTTTGCAAAGCATCCGGAGAAGATGCAGGTACTGCAAAGAGACGGCGTAATGTCGGAACTGTCTTTAGAATCCTATAAAGCAGCCATTGTCGCACAGTGGGCGACAGAGCTTCACAACCGCATTTTGCCGGAGGCGATGGCTGTTGTCCGGGAGTGCCGGATGCGCCACGATTCTATCGAGTGTACCGATTTGGATGAAATGCGCTGGACGAAAATCAAGCACATGCGTTCGGAGCTGGCGCAAAACGACATCGGACGCGACTGCCTCTTAAACCGAATCCGCACGGCGCTGGATAAGGAATGCTACGAAGAGGCTTCCGCCCTTCAGATCCAGATGCAGAAACAGCTGAACGAGCTGATTTACAGCTATTCGGAATATATGAAAAACTTATTGTAATTGATGAAAACCGTAGATGTGTTTCGGCGCGTCTGTGGTTGATACAAAAAATTCCTCATAAGGACAAAGCGCGAAAGTGCGAAACAGATAAAGGAGTGTGCAAGTTATGCTGGATATCAGGCGTATCAGAGAAGAATACGAAGCGGTAAAGGCGGCTGTGGAATCGAGAGGTCACGGGGACTTCGGCCTGTCCGCCATCCCGGAATTGGACGCAAAGCGCCGGGCGATTCTTTCGGAAGTCGAAGCCATGAAAAACAAGCAAAACGTGGATTCGAAGGAAATTCCTAAGTTGAAAAAGGCCGGGCAGGATACCTCGGCACTGATGGCCGAAATGAAGGAACTGTCGGAAAAGATCAAAGCGTTGTCCGGCGATCTGGCACAGGTAGAAGCCGACCTGCGCAATGCGCTGCTGAATGTGCCCAACACCCCTTGCGAGGTCGTGCCAGTGGGCGAATCCGATGCGGACAATCTGGAAGTAAAAAAATTCAAGGAGCCGACGAAGTTTGATTTCGAGCCAAAAGCCCATTGGGATATCGGACAAAATCTGGACATCCTGGATTTTGAGCGCGCCACCAAGCTTTCCGGCACGCGATTTACGGTATATAAAGGGCTGGGTGCCCGCCTGGAGCGTTCCATCATCAACTTTATGCTGGATTTGCACACAAAGGAGCACGGCTTTACGGAAATTCTGCCGCCGTTTATGGTCAATCGCGATGCCATGACCGGAACAGGCCAGTTGCCTAAATTCGAAGAAGATATGTTCCACGTGCCGGCGAAGGATTTCTTCCTGATCCCCACGGCAGAGGTACCGGTAACGAACCTGCGGGCCAATGAGATTTTAGACGCGGAAGAGCTGCCGGTGTACTATACGGCCTATACGCCGTGCTTCCGCAAGGAGGCAGGCTCTGCGGGCCGCGACACCCGCGGGCTCATTCGCCAGCACCAGTTCAACAAGGTAGAGCTGGTAAAATTCTGCAAGCCGGAGGATTCGTACAAAGAGCTGGAAACGCTTTTGGAAGCTGCGGAATCGGTATTGAAAATCCTGGAAATCCCCTACCGCGTCGTGCGGCTGTGCACCGGCGACCTGGGCTTTTCCTCGGCGGAAACCTACGACATCGAGGTGTGGATGCCCAGCTACGGCAGATATGTGGAAATTTCATCGTGCAGCAATTTCGAAAGCTATCAGGCGCGGCGGGCGAACATCCGCTTCCGCAGGAGCGCCAAGGATAAGCCGGAATTTGTGCATACGCTCAACGGCTCGGGCCTTGCCGTGGGCCGGACCTGCGCTGCTATTTTAGAGAATTACCAGCAAGCCGACGGCTCGGTCGTTATTCCGGAGGCGCTGCGCTGCTATATGGGTGTGGATCGAATCGAAAAGAAGTAACGCCATGCCTGTAAAAATAGACGTAGGACAGCGCATACAGCTGAAAAAAAACCATGCCTGCGGCGGAAATACCTTTACGGTAATGCGGGCAGGCATGGATTTCCGCATACAGTGCGATACCTGTGGGGCACAGATCTGGATGAGCCGCCCGGATTTGGAAAAGCGGCTGAAAAAGATAGATCCCCCGCAAAGCTGAGGCACATTGGAGGAAGGAATATGAAAATTCAGGAATCCGGAGAAAATTATTTAGAAACGATTTTAATCCTAGAAAAGGAAAAGGGCAACGTTCGCTCCATTGATGTGGCAAACCGTCTGGAATTCAGCAAAGCCAGCATCAGCCGCGCCATGGGGATTCTGCGCGAGGCAGGATACTTGACGATTGACGATGCCGGCAATCTGCTTTTAACCGAAGCCGGACGAAAGCGGGCCGGACAGGTGTACGAACGCCATTGTTTGATAAAAAAATTCTTTATAGAAGCGTTGGAGGTAAGCGAGGAAACCGCGGAAAAAGACGCTTGTCGTATTGAACACGTTATCAGCGACGAAACCTTCGAGCAGATGAAGCTGTGGCTCGCCGCTGCGGAGGAATTTGCACAGCTGAGCTTCGAGTTTGATGAAACCGCTGCCAAGCAGAGCCTGCAGGAGCTGGAAGACCTGATGAAGCTGTAGGTGCGGGGTATGGGAAAGGAAAAATCGGTGATGACAAACGCTCTGCGGCAGCTGAGCGCGAAAAAAATCGCGTACCGCACGCATACCTACGAAGCGCCCAGCGGATTTTTAGACGGCGTATCGGTGGCGCAAGCTACCGGGCTTGCACCGGAGCGCGTGTTTAAAACGCTGGTAACCCAAGGCGCCAGTAAAGAATATTACGTGTGTGTCATTCCTGTGGCAAAAGAGCTGGATCTGAAAAAAGCGGCAAAGCACTTTAAGGAAAAGTCCATTGCGATGATTCGCGCAAGGGATATCACGACAGTGACCGGATACATCAAGGGCGGTTGCTCTCCCGTGGGCATGAAGAAAAAATATCCCACAGCCATCGACAGCAGTGCTGCCGCTTACGATTTTATTGCCGTTAGCGGCGGAAAAGTCGGATTGCAGATGGAGCTTGCGGTTGCCGATTTGTGCGTGCTGACGGGGGCACAGTTAGTTGAATTGACAGAGCAGCCCGCTTCGGCTGGCGTACAGACGCTGGAGGAGCAGAGGTAATGGGCGCTTTCTTTTTCAATGATACGGCCTATGAATATCTGTGGTTTTTCATCGTTTATGCGTTTCTGGGATGGTGCGCCGAGGTCGCCTATGCGGCCATGTGCCAGGGCACTTTCGTCAACCGTGGGTTTTTGAACGGACCGTATTGTCCTATTTACGGCTTTGGGGTCGTATTGGTAGTGGGCTTGCTTTCGCCACTTGCAGAAAATGGCCTGCTGCTGTTTTTAGGTTCTGTAATCCTGACTTCGGCGCTGGAATGGAGCGCGGGGTTTATTCTGGAAAAAGTCTTTCACGATAAATGGTGGGATTATTCCGATGTTCCCTTTAATTTGAATGGATACATCTGCCTGAAATTTTCCGTTCTCTGGGGACTTGCGTGCATGTTTATCGTGGATATTTTTCATCCTACTATTGTTGCGGTAGTGTCGTGGATTCCCCATCCGGTGGGCTGGGTTTTTGTAGCCCTGCTGCTGAGTGCCTTTGCCGCAGACACCTGTGTTACAGCGACAGAGGTTCTCAAGCTCAACCGCAGGCTTGCGCACATGGAAGAAATTGCAGAAAAGTTGAGAGAAACCTCCGAGCGTATCGGAGAGGAGATTTCTGACAATGTGCTGGAGCTGATGGAAAAGCAGGAGGAGTTTAGGGAAAAGACCGGAGAAATCAGAGAGCGCACGGAAGAGCTGAAGGAAAAAGCCGAGGAGCTGCAAAAACGAAGAAGTGAGAGAAAGGCGCAGCTGCTGTTGCAGAGGCAGCGCTTAAAAGAGGAGTATGCCAAGCTTGCCAGAGGGCGTACTTACGTGCACGACCGCCTAATCCGGGCTTACCCTTCGATGAGCTCTAACCAGTACAGAAAAGCGCTTGAAGATATAAGAAAGAGCCTCCACGGCGTTTTTACAAGCTTGGAAGATTTCTTTGCATCGAGCGATGACGATGTGAAGTAGAGAGCTGAAGGCTGCTGGCAGCGGTACAGAACTATTAGATAGAGAAACGAAAAAACCGAAAGCAAACGCTTTCGGTTTTTTCTTGGTGTGCGTGTGTATCTACTTTCTAAAAGAAGGAAAGCAGGCTGTTATTGCAGAGTGTCGATACCGATCAGATCATACTCGTCGGAGAGCTGAATGTCCAGCTCTCCCACAGTAGTATGAATCAGCTTCGTAAATAAAGCATTGTAGGAGGTTTGCTTCTCATTGTTGCTGATCGCATCGTCACTGATGTAGAATTGGCCGCCTCTATCAAAATAATATGACCAGAGCTTTTGGCGGCAGTAATTGATTTTCCAAATCTGACGGTACAGATTGTCATTCAGATATTTTTCCTTGAGAGCTCTGTGGTATTTCGGAAGTCCGCCCAGAGCGGAAATCTGGCTTTTTACATCGCTATCAATTCTGGAAAGCTCTGTGTCTGTAAGGGACAGCTGCTGCTGCTCGGCCAGGTGAAGGACTGCATGGGTGGATTTTAAAAGCGACAAAGTCGTTGCCTTTAATTCCTTTTCCTTCTCCTCGCTGTTAGGCTGCGTCCAGTATGTGGGGTCGCCCCCGTCCATCTGCTTTTTTACGTTAAGGTAAAAGAAGCGATATTCATCGAGGGATACCGGTTCGTTATCAATTTTCATTACGAAGGGAATTTCCATCGGAACACCATTTACGATCAGTGCTGCGGATGAAAGATCTTCTGGTTCGGAGGTACCGCAGGCGCTGATAGTAAATGCGGAAAAGAGAAAGAATATTGCTGAGGCCAGAGGCTTCAGCTTTCCTGTTCGCCGATCGCTTAAATATCTCATAGCTCTTCTCCCCTTCTGACAAAACCAGTATAACCGGCAATTATGGTGATTTTGTGTTGGTGAAGTGGACGCTTTTTGAACTTTCTGTGTTTTCCCTGCGCAGCAGAAAATGCGCGCAAAACAAACTCCGGCAGAACTATGCACTGCCGGAGTTTGCTCTTGTATAGGACATTTATAATAAGGAGTAGGTAGTTGTGATTCGATTACCAGGAAAGTGGTAAGCAAACGCTAACTTTAGGCCATTATAATACATTACGTGTGTCACAGGAATATTTTGTCGCTTCCGATGCTTTTGCAGCAGAATTTTGCTTGCAGCTGCTACAACATCTGCCGCAGCTTTCGCAGCTTCCGGAGCATTGCCCGCCTTTTACGCTTTGGATTAACTGGAAAACTGCCCAGCCTACGAGCAAAGCTACAATAATTTTTCCGATAAAAGCTCCCATAATCGTCGGCCACCTCGTTTCTGTTCTGCGGAACGAACATAAGGCAGAAAAATGCCTTTGTTGCAGAAATGATTTGTATAAAGGAAATTGTAATAAACTTCGGTTAGCTATAGCTAACTTAATTGTATTCATATTTTACGGCTGAAGCACGCATTTGTCAAGTATTTTTTGTTATTTGCCGGGATTTGTTTGTTGCAGCATAGCCGGGCTTTCCACCGACAAAAAAGACAAAAAATCTCTGTTTTCCAGCCATTGCCAAGAAAGGCGCAAGCAAGTATAATAATAAGCATGATTACGGCTTGTCCGCAAGGGGCGGGAGATCATCCGCAAAGGACAGGCTGCCCTGTGAAAATCCACGAAAAGAGGAACGTATCCATGCAAGAGATTTTGTATTTTGTGTTGTTTGGTCTGGGGCTTCTGATGATTATCAAAGGAAGCGACTGGTTTATCGACGCTGTGCTCTGGTTTGCGGAGGTTATGCACATTCCCCAGCTGATTATCGGTGCGACTATCGTAAGCATCTGCACGACCATGCCCGAGACGTTTGTTTCTGTTACGGCGGCGCTAAAGGCAGAGACCGATACGGCGTTCGGAAATGCCGTAGGCTCGATTGCTACAAATACTGGACTGATTATGGCAATTCTCATCATATTTGCCGCGCCCGTGATCGAAAATATGAGAAGCTATTGTCAAAACGGGATATCGCTGATGATAGCGCTCCTCTTTATGTGGGGCCTGGGGTTTGCCTCGGGACAGATCAGCCGGCCCATCGGTCTGTTGCTGCTTGTAGGGCTGGTGGTCTATATAGCAAATAACCTGCGCAGTGCAAAGGCAGAGGCTGGGATGGTGATAACATCAGCGGAGATAGCAGAAACAGCGGCAGAAGCTGCTGCGGAAAGCCACTTGACAGGTGATGCGGCACAAGGCTCTGCTGATGAACGCAGCCTGCTGGTTCACAATGCGCTGTTTTTTGTCGTAGGCTTAGCGCTGGTCATTGTCGGCTCCAACCTGCTGGTGGATAACGGTATCGCTATCGCCGACCTGCTCGGCGTACCGTCGCTGCTGGTAGCAGTGATTTTTACTTCCTTTGGGACTTCGCTTCCGGAGCTGATGACTACGATTACATCCATCCGGAAAAAGGCTGGAAACCTGGGCGTAGGAAACATCATCGGCGCAGACATTTTAAATATTTTACAGGTGGTTTCCCTTTCCGCCACCGTCCATCCCATCGACATGACAGGAGACCGCAGCATACAGGTATTTCAGATGCCGATTACGATAGCGATTGTCGGCTTTGCCGTCGTTACGGGAATGCGCAGCGAAAAAGGGTTCCGCAAGTGGCAGGGATTCGTGCTGTTAGCGCTTTACATAGTCTTTCTCTGCGTGAACTTGCTGCGGGAAAATACGCCAATATTAGGGCCGCTGTTGTTTTCGTAGAGAGAAAGGTTCTATCATGGAAAAAAACGGAAGCCCTTTTCGGAAATTTGGAAAAACAGCTTTGATTTTAGGCGGAGGCGGTTCACGCGGGGCATACGAAATCGGCGTCTGGCAGGCACTTCGCGAAATGGAAATTCCTATCCACATAGTGGCAGGCACTTCGGTGGGGGCGATCAACGGAGCGGCTGTGGCACAGGGATCTTTCGATCGGGCCTGCCGCCTGTGGCGGCAGCTGACAACAACCGAAGTATTTGATTTCAGCCAGGCTGTAAAAAACGGCGGTGCGTCGTATACGTCGCTGAAAAAAACCCTGAACGAAAACCTGAGCGAGCAAAGCATCCGCGATTCCGGTGTGGAATACGGCCTGGTTACTGTAAAGGCAGAGCTGCAAGCGCTGCGGAATTCCCGCAGCCTTTTTTCCGGGCAATATCTGTGGAAAGAGCAGATTCCAAACGGGCAGCTTCTGGATTACATTCTGGCAAGTGCCTCCTGCTTTCCTGCGGTCAGCGCTTACGAAATCGAAGGAAGCGCTTATATTGACGGCGGCTATTTGGATAATCTGCCGGTGGCCATGGCTCTGCAGCGGGGTGCGCAGACAATCATCGCTGTCAATTTAGATACCTTTGGCATCGTAAAAAAAGAAGCGCTGGCATCTGCACAGGCGCAGGGAAAATCGCTGTTTTTTATCGAAAGCCCGTGGAATTTAGGAAATTTCCTCATTTTCGATCCAAAGCACTCAGCACATTTAATGCGGCTGGGGTATTTGGATGCCATGAAGGCCTTCGGCGCGTTTGAGGGCCGTCGGTTTACTTTTATGAAAGGGCAGATGGACCGCCGCACCCTGCCGACAGCAGAGGAAGCAGCTGAAATTTTCCGCTTGAATTCCGAAACCATTTATAGTAAGGAAATTTTTTTGTATCAGCTGGCAAAAGCCATTGACAGCAGCAAAAAAACAGAACAGCCGACCCAAAAGCTGCTGAGCTTTCAGGGGCTCCGCAGAGATTTGAAACGGCTGCGCCACATGCGTTCCTTCGATGAATTTCAGCGCCTGAAGGGCACGTATGAAGATATCTGCCACATCCGCGGTTGGCTGCTCCTGCACGGCGCATCTTCGCTGATTCCCTCAGAACAGAGGGTGCTGCGCTTTTTGCAGCGCGAGGGGCTTCTCTAAACTATCGCAGATGCTTTTCGATTAAATCAATAAAAGTTTCGGCATATTCTCTTTTGGAAAACAACGCTCTGGCGTTGTTTTTGTTTCCACCTCCTTTTCCATGATAGATCGACACATTTTCTTTTACCAGCTTACCGCAATCGACAGTGCCGTCGGAAAACAGCAGCAGCGTGTTGGTTGCACCATCTAAAATAAAAACCAACTTTTTGATTTGCTCCAAAATTGGCCGGCCGACGGATAAGAGATCATCCACTTTCATATCGGAATATTCGTAAAGAAGAATGCCGTTAAAGCAGCGGCCGTGCAGAAGCGCGGGATCGCCGCTTGCAGCCAGCAAGTGGAGGTCATTGGCAATAACATCTGCTCGCTGGCGGATTACGGATTGCTTTAAAAGATAAAGCTCTGTGCGCAGCTCGCTAGCCTTTTCGTCGGCGATTTTCATTTTTTCCAGCAGATCGCTGGTATTAGCGCTGTATTTTTTGTTCAGCGCTGTCAGGATGTTATGCTTGGCATCGTAATCGGCAAGGGCGCGCTGGCCAGCTTCGCAGTAGACCCGAAACATCCCCTTGTTGCTTTCGACCTTATAAATTTTAATCAGGCCCACCTGCCCGGCAAATTTAGGGTGGGTTCCGCAGCAAGCGACAGAATCGGCTGGATTCTGGGGATCGCCTACGCAGACGATAGAAATATCGTGCTCGATAGAGAGTTTCTTGCGCAGAGGAAGGCCTTCAGCCTCAGCTCTGGTAGCAAAGCGCCGGGTAGTAACAGGAAGGTTTTTCCATATGGCTTCGTTGGCACAACGCTCCGCATGAAGCGCCATATCCATGGTCAACTCTGTATAATTTGGATTTTCTTCCATGCTGATGTCGATGGTCATATAATCGTCACCCATGTGAAAGCCCCGGTTGACGCCACCGTATTCCCGGAAAAACATGCCGGAGAGAATGTGCTCGCCACAGTGGCGCTGCATGTTGTCGAAGCGGCGCTCCCAGCAGATGCTGCAATGCACCTTGCGATTTGGCGTAAAATAAGAGGCAGGTGCAGGCAGCTGCAGAGCTTGCGCCTGTACTGTATTGATTTGGTGATAGACGACGCCATCGCGTTCCAGCACGTGGCAGACCGGGTAGCCGTCGAGAGTTCCGGTATCGCTGGGCTGGCCGCCACCCTCGGGAAAAAAGACAGACTGGTCTAAAACACAAAGGCACCGCACAGAGGTGTCGTGAATGTTCAGCGCTTTTATTTCCTCCTGGTCGGTAATCAGGGCGAGCACAGAGGCATCGCACGCCTGCATTTCTACATCCTGCTGATAAAGTCGAATGGTTTTTGTCATAAATATCCTCCTTGCTGTCGGTAAACCGGTATATTTTCTGCGATGGAATTCATATAGTTTAGATAAATAATCAGATAAGTAAAGAGCATATCAATTATAGCGCAGAAAAGAGACATTGTAAATGAAAGGGGCTGCAGTGTGAGAGGCGAAAGAAAGCGGAGAAACGAAACGAAAATCAGGCGGGGTGCCGCCGCATGTGCGGCAGCGGTATTGCTGCTGGGGCTTGCAGTATTATCGCTTGTGCAGCGCGTGCCGGGAATGCTGCTTGCTGTCGATGAAGCACAGGCAGCGGACACCATCGTCATCGACGCGGGGCACGGCGGCTTTGATGGCGGCGCTGTCGGCAGAAGTGGAACCGCAGAAAAGGATATCAATTTAAGCATTGCGCTGCAGTTGCAGAGTCTGGCAGAGCAAGATGGCTGGCATGTGGTTATGACGCGCACAGAGGATATCAGCCTCAACGAAGAGGGAGACCAGCGCCGCAGGATACGTACGCTGAAAACAGAAGACCTGCGAAAGAGAAAGCAGCTGATCGACGAGACAAAGCCGCTGCTGGCAGTCAGCATCCATCTAAACAGCTTTCAGCAAGATGCTTCGGTAAGAGGGGCGCAGACATTTTATCCATCCCGGGCAGCGGACCAGAACATCGTGGAGGAGAGCAGTCGCTTGGCAAAAGCGATTCAGGAAAAGCTGATCGAAGGCCTGAACGACGGAACCAAAAGAGAAGCGCTGGGGAAAAAGGATGTACTGCTTTTAAAAGATCCGACTGTGCCAACAGTAATCGTGGAATGCGGGTTTCTTTCCAACAGCAACGATGAAAAAAATCTAAATAATCCTGAATTTCAAAAGAAATTGTCAGAATTTATTTACGAAGGAATATTGGAATATTCAGGAAAAGAAAGGCGGCCAGAAATTTTTGTAGTAGATAGCAGCGAGAGTCCGCAAACCGGGCTGTAACAGTCGCAGTAAGAAAAAGAAAAACTGTGGATAACTTTTTGGATAATTTTTTAAAAATCCATTAAAACTATTGAAATTAAAGGAGTTAAGATGTTTTTAGTTATCCACAACGATCTTTGGATAACTTTTTAAAGCACGGGGGAAAACCGGAAAATCAGACGGTGAAACCCCTTGAAAAATCTCGATTTTTGTCTACCAGATGGGCTGTGGAAAACAGCGGAAAAATGGTTTACATAAAACCTAAGATCCGTTGGTAAAAAATAAAAAACATAGAACAAAAAAAGCCGAAGCTGCGTCTTATAATAAGAAAAGCGGCGGACCAAAATAAAAATATCCTCACAAATGCAAATGGACAGTCGAAATCCAGCGGTTTTTGTGGTATACTCGATTCACGGCAATGGAAACAGCCAACTGTACGAAAGAGCGTTGAGTTTGCATTGGAATACAGGAGGGTGAGGTACAAAAAATGAACGCCTGGAAAAAATGGCAGTCCATCTGGAGGCAGCAGCTGTTTGTTTTTGTTAAGTTAATGGTATTTTCCTGTGTGATAGGAATTTCCGTAGGCGTTGTCGGTGCGGTGTTCCACATGGCAATCGAACGGGCGACAGCCCTGCGTACAGACCA
>CATJIF010000047.1 GCA_949740445.1 uncultured Peptostreptococcaceae bacterium
ACAGGAGGCGGCAAAGCATAAAGGCAGGATATGGACACATGTTGTTTCCCTGCGGCGGGAGGATGCCGAGCGGCTGGGCTATGATAACGCCGAAGCATGGCGGGAACTAGTGCGGGGAAAATCCGCAGAGATGGCAAAGGAAATGGGAATCCCGTTGGAGGATTTCGTCTGGTACGGCGCGTTCCATAATGAAGGACATCACCCGCATATACATATCTTCTGCTATTCCAAAAAGCCGAAACAGGGATACCTGCCCAGCCGCGGCATCCGGAATCTGCGGCGGTCTTTTGCATCGGAGATTTTCCATGACGAACTGCTCCACATTTATGAAAGGAAAGATGAAGTCCGGAAAGAAATGAAGGATTACTTTTCGCAGGAGCTAAAGAAAGCATCCTCGAAAAATCATCAGGCAAATCCAAGAGCGGAAGCCCTGCTGTTAAAACTGGCGGCAAACCTGAAAACGGCAAAGCATAAAAAAGTTTACGGGCGGCTGGATAAAGAAAATAAAATCCTTGTGGATGAAATTGTCAGGGAACTCAGCAAAGACGGGAAGGTTTCTGGCCTCTACGAAAGCTGGCTGGGGCTGAAGGACGAAATCCTCTCCACCTATCAGGATGCAGGGCGGGAAAGGAAAAGCCTTGCGGATGAACCGGAGTTCCGGAATATCAAAAACATGGTGCTGAAATCTGCACTGGAACTTTCGGAACAGGAAACCGCACGGGACAGGAGGAATGCGGCGCAGACCGCCTTCCTCCGTCTGCTGAAAAACATCAGCCGCATCATCGAGGAAGATTTTGAACGGCAGAAATCCGAGATGCCTCTGACGGATAAAAAGCTGCTGCGGAAACTGCTGGAGAAGAAAGAGGCTCTGGGGCAGAAGATATAAACTCAATGCACAAATGTATTGCTATTGTATGCACAAAAAGCTATAATATAAATAAATATAGCTTTGAAGGAGGCGACAGCATGGCAAAGTCTGCAAATTTATATGCAAGAATTGAACCCGAAGTAAAAGAGCAGGCAGAAAATATCCTTGCTACTCTTGGAATCCCTGTGTCTAATGCAATCAATATGTTTTATAAGCAGATCATACTGCAAAGAGGAATCCCGTTTGAATTGAAAATTCCAGAACGCCATCCAGTTGATATACGGATGCTGGATGAGGGACAACTGGATATGGAATTAGAGAAAGGATATGCGGATATGCTTGCGAGCAAAACGAAACCAGCGGATGATGTATTTGCGGGAATCCGGAAGGACTTTGATTTATGAGGTATGAAGTTGTATTATCAAATCAGGCTGAAATGGATTTAAGGGATATTTTTCGATACATCGCTTTTGAGTTACAGTCTTTGGGAAATGCATCCGCGCAGCTTGACAGGATTGAAACTGCGATAAAAGGTTTGGATAGAATGCCGGAGCGTTTTCCACAATATAAAAAAGGCAGATGGCGGGAAAGGAACCTGCGGGTATTGCCTGTGGATCATTATTGCGTATTCTATGTTTTCGACAAAACGGCTGGAAGGGTAACGGTTTTAAGAATCATGTACAGTGGGCGAAATATGGAAAAGGAGCTGTAAAAAAGAATATGTGGAAAAAGAGTCCGAATGGCGGGCTCTTTTTTTATGGGGGTGATAAAAATGGTATGGAAAAAATACGGGCTGGAAATAGAATTCACAGGCATTACCCGTAAACGTGCCGCGGAGCTGGTCGCGGAACACTTTAAAACCACAGCGGCATACTCATTTGAAGGTGACAAATACAGCATAGCAGATGAAAGGGGCAGGACATGGGCAGTCCTCCCCTGCCCCGGCGTGCGGGCAGAACGCTGGCAGAACAACCGGATGGTTGGCGCAAACTATCTTTACCAGACAAAGGTCTGCACACCGTGGCTGTATGAAAATGATTTTGAAACGCTGGAGAAAATCCTTGACCGGCTGGATAGGGGCGGCGCGGTTATAAACGAAAGTACCGGTATGATGGTTTCGCTGTGCATGACTGGGCTGGATAACAGGGAGAAGTTTGAAAGCAACCTTGCGAACCTTTATGAAAGCAGAGGCACACTGCTGCAGAAGGCTGTTGGGAGAACATTTGACAGCCTTGCGGACTGCTCCCTGCTGGATGAACAGGGAGTGGTTTCCCTGCCGCTGTTTCCCTGCAGCCTTGACGGGAACGATGTGCGGAGCTATGTCCAGCTTTCGCAGGGCATTGCTGATTTTGCGGCAAAAAGCAAGGGCATCCGCCAAAAGGAAAATGATTCCCCGAATGAAAAGTTCCGGCTACGCACGTGGCTCGTGCGGATCGGCTTTGTCGGGGAGGAATACAAGCACGCCAGAAAGCTGCTGACGGAGAACCTCAGCGGCAACAGTGCGTGGCTGCGGAAGTATGAGGCTGCGCCCCAGCTGGAAGAAACAGAACCTGCAGAAACACGGATGGAAGGAACTGAAACAGAAGCTGCCCAGACAGAAATGGCTGCCGAGGATATCCATGGAGGATCATTGGAAAGCCCACAGGAGGAGCAGCCAGAGAGCCTGGAAATTCTTTCTTCTGAAGCCAGTCGAGGCTCTGAAAACCTGCCCTCCCCAGCGGATGAGGAAACAGGGGAACTGCCGCAGAATGAGATTACAATGTAATAAAACCCTGCGGGGTTCTTTTTTTGTTGGAGGTAGTATAGATGATACAGGACTATAACTTCGGCATTGAGATTGAAATGACAGGGTTGACGCGGGCAGAAGCTGCTGAAGTGATTGCGGAGTATTTCGGGACAGTGCCGCAATATATCGGCGGGATCTATGACAGGTACGGAGCCAGGGACACGCAGGGGCGGCTGTGGCAGCTTGTTAGGGACTCCAGCATTGAAGCCTGCCGGAAGATTGACGGGGCTATCGTGCCTGTAGATGACATAGCATATCAGGTGGAACTGGTAAGCCCTATCTGCCAGTATCCAGATATCGAAACGATTCAGGAAATTGTAAGGAAACTCCGCAAAGCAGGGGCACTGACGAATGCATCAGCGGGTATCCATGTTCATGTGGATGCTTCACATTTTGACGCCAACAGCCTGCGGAACCTGACTAATATCATGCGGAGCAAGGAGGACATCCTTTACAAAGCCCTCCAGGTGCAGCGAAGAAGGGAAAACGACTACTGCCGGAAGGTGGATGATGGTTTCCTGACGCGGCTGAATGAGCGTAAACCAAAAACGAAGGAGGAATTAAAGCAGCTCTGGTATAACGGGGATGACGGCAGCAGCAGCCATTATCATTCCAGCCGTTATAAAGGGCTGAATCTGCACTCGGTATTCCAAAAAGGCACGGTCGAATTCCGGCTGTTTAACAGCACGACCCATGCGGGGAAAGTTAAAGCCTACATCCAGCTGAGCCTCGCCATATGCAACCAGGCAGTGACGCAGAAAAGTGCAAGGTTTACCAGGACGCATTCCACAAATGAGAAATACACTTTCCGTACATGGCTCCTGCGGCTGGGGATGATCGGGAAAGAATTTGAAACGGCGCGGTTCCACCTGTTGGCGCATCTGGACGGGAATATCGCATGGAAAGACCCTGCACAGGTGGAACAGCAGATGGAACGGTGGAGAAATGAAGCCCTTGCCAGGCTGAGGGGAACAGAAGAACAGCCGGAACCGGAAGAACTGACAGAAGAAAACTATGGATCTGGAGGGATAACAATATGAGATACTACATCGCTTATGGCAGCAACCTGAACACAAAACAGATGGGATTTCGCTGCCCGACAGCGAAAAAACTGCACACAGCAGAACTTGAAGGATATAGATTGGAATTCAGGGGCAGTGAAGGAAATGCTTACGCCACCATTTCACCGGACGAGGATGGAAAAGTACCCGTCCTGCTCTGGGAGATACAAAAGGAGGACGAACGGCGGCTCGACCGATATGAGGGATGGCCGCGGTTTTACCGGAAGGAAATGATACCGGTAGAGGTGGAAGGCAAAATGCAGGACGCAATGGTCTATATCATGAATGACGGGCATGGCCTGGAACTGCCAAGCCGCAGGTATTGGAATACGGTCTTGGAAGGTTATGAAGAAAACGGGCTGGATACAAATGTGCTTGAAATCGCACGGGAAAGGAGCGAATGGGCACTGGGGATGATGGATGAGCCGCAAACCGGCTTTGACATGGAACTGTGAACGGAGGGAGCATGATGGCTTACATAGTAACTTACAGTGAAAATATGTACTCTGGATTTATGAAGTCCCTCTGCCCTTCTGCAAAACTGGAACTGGAATGCCTCCTGACAGGCTGCAGGCTTGTGCTGCGCCGCCTTTATATGAGCGCAGAATTTTCTCTTGAGCAGGGCAGCGAGGGGGATTCCGTCCCTGCTGTTGTCTGGCATATTGATAGCAAGGATGAAAAAAACCTTATGGAATATTATCCGGAAGGGCTGTTCGAAAGAATAAATTTCAGGCTGATACTGGAAAAGATGCAGATGGAGGCATTCCTGTTTGTGGTACGGAGCCAGGAAACTGCCCTGCCGGATGACGAATATATTGAAATGGCCGCAGAAGCATATGAAGAACACGGCTTCGATTTCTGGTATGTGGAACAGGCACTGGATTCCGCTGCGGATATGATAAATGGCGTACAGGCGGAAGAAACCTGATTATTTCTCAAAAAATAACACCAAAGCATAAGAAAATGTGATATACTGGATATAATCACAATTCCAAGGAGCATTTCAGTAAATTTCCTGATCCAAAGAGTCAAAATCCGGTGTGGAGAAAAATTCGGATAATGTAATCTCAAAACCGTCACAAAGTTTCTTTATTGTGACGATACCGGGGTTTTGGCTTTCCCCATTCAAAATGCTTTTAATTGTAGACTGCGGAACAGCCGAAAGATTGCTCAACCCATTTGGCGTAAGTTCACGCGCACGGCATAACTCAAGAATACGGGCTGCAACGGCCTCACGTGTATTCATAGGCAGACCCTCCCAGTGATTTGCCATTATGATATACCATTTTGCGCCCACAAATTAGTGATAAATCACTAACCATAAAAAGGAGGGACAGATTTGAAACAAGGGATGAAAGCAGCTGCAAACGGGAAGAAAATGACGTTAGAAGAAAAGCTGAGGCTGCGCCAAATCGAAAAATCAAACCAAATGGTCACGCTGCCGGAGGCGGAAATGGATTTATATGCAAGGCTGATTTTATACAGGGCACAGAAGGACCTGTTTGACCTGCTCATTGAAGGGACAGGCAGGGATGATATTGAATGGGCGGATTATATTTGTGTAGTCGGGACTTCTGAAGAAGAACGCGATGATTTGTACAGGATAATCAGCTTTGGCGTTACAGAGCGCTTCTGTTCTGACTGCTTTGATTTTACTGTTGAGCGTGTTGAATTTCTCCGGAAAGATGATGTGATCCTAGAGGATGGGACGTTAAAACTCTTAAAACGGTTTTCAGAAGAAGCAGGGATTCAAATGATGGAGGTACTTTTTTCCAGAATGCAGTATGTGTACTACGAATATTTATTAAATCTCAAAAAAGAAAACATGCCATGGAAAATCTATCTGGAGAAGTTAATGCAGGATGAAAAAATGTTCCGCACGCTTGTCATGGCATTCCGTGACGCGGTTGCAGGGATTGATTTCAAGCATGTCTGGGAAATGGAGAAAATACCTGAAATGCAGCAGGGCATGATGGCGGGAATCTACAGGATTTTGAGCGGCAGAACAGATACGGGAGGAGGCATGTAATGGCATTATACACACAGGAACAGATTGAGCAGGCGAACAGCATTGACCTTGAAGAATACCTGCTCCGCAGGGGTGAAAAGCTGAAACGGGTAGGACGGGAAAGCCGGTTTTATTACAGGGATTCCGGCGGGGAGCATGACAGCGTGTCTGTCAGTGGGAACCGATGGTACGACCATAAAAACCAGACTGGCGGCTATCCGGTAAAATTCCTGCAGGAGTTCTATGGGCTGGGCTTCCGCGAGGCGGTTCGGGAACTGCTGGATGGAGAAATCCCTGTCAGTACGCAGAAACAGGCAGAAGCATCCTGCGGAGAGAGTTGTAAAAGGACAGACTTTGCCCTGCCGGAAAAAGCAGGGAACATGAAACGGCTGTTTGCCTACCTTCTGAAAACAAGGTTCCTCTCACGGGATGTTGTCAAAGCGTTTGTAGATGCGGGGCTGCTCTATCAGGAGGGCAGATATAACAACATCGTTTTTGTCGGGACAGATGCAGAGGGGAACCCGAAATCGGCAAGCCTGAAATCTTCCGCCAGCGGCACGAAGGGCTTTCGTATGACGGCGTCCGGCTCTGACCCGGACTATGGATTCTGCTGGCGGGGCGGCGGCGACGGGCTGTTCGTGTTCGAGGCGGCGGTAGACCTCCTGTCCTTTATCACATTGTACCCGACAAATTGGGAGGAACAGAACTATATCGCATTGGACGGGCTTTCCCCGAAAGCAATGCTGCGGTTTCTGCAGGAACAGGAAAATGTTTCTGAAATCTTTCTCTGCCTTGACAGCGATCCTGCAGGCATCGAAGCCTGTGATAAGTGCAGGGACCTGCTGCTGGAACAGGGATATGCAGAAGATCAGGTATGGCTGTTCTCTCCGGCTTATAAGGACTGGAACGAATGCCTGAAGGAAAAAAATGGGGCTGTCCCGCAGCCGGCACAAACGCACCCCAAAAAAGACGCTTATAAAAAAATCGTCCGGCAGCTGGAAACCCTGAATAGCGATACAGAAACACCCTACTGCCAATGGCGAAACCGGCAGGTAGAGAAAACAGG
The DNA here is from genome assembly GCA_949740445.1 of uncultured Peptostreptococcaceae bacterium. GTDB lineage: Bacteria > Bacillota > Clostridia > Peptostreptococcales > Anaerovoracaceae > RGIG446. Next base: position 6,790 of record CATJIF010000047.1, read on the forward strand.
GCAGGCATTCTATCTCCAGCGGATTACGAAGGAATGGGAGGAAATGCAGAAAGCAGGGAAAGCGGGCGGCATGGACAGTGACAAAAGAATGTTGGCCGGGGCAGTACGCATTGCAGATCTGGCAGTCCATATGCTTTGCGGATTGGAAAACGGCTGTACTTACAGGGGCATTCTTTCGGGATTGGAACAGGCATATAAACCATATCAGGATAAACTGAAAAGCACCGGAAGGCTCCACGAAATAAAAAAAGGGATTGACGCCGCGCAGAACGCACGGGACCGCCAATCCCTTTTTTGCTGCCTGAAATCCATTACGGACACAGCCCTGCGCATGATGGTTTATCTGCGGACGGATTATGCCCTCGAACTGGTACGAGTGTTCATAACGACAGTCCCGCAAACCCGCATGAAATCAAGGTTTTTTGGCAACAGGAAAACACATTTCACTAATTGAACACATCTGAAAA
>CATJIF010000048.1 GCA_949740445.1 uncultured Peptostreptococcaceae bacterium
GTCGCCCGCTTCCAAAAGTCCCATAATAACGATATCGTTGGCGCCGGTTCCGCCGTGAACCATCATCACGTGCTCGGGGCCGACACCTGCCTTGGGATAGATTCCAGCTACCGCCTGCTTAATCCGCGGAGAGCCGGTAGAGTCGCCATGATGGTAGTGCAGGCTCATGGTGCTCATTTCTTTTAAGAAGGCCTCTTCGTCCTGTCCGGTTACACGGAACAGTTCGTCCATGGTCATGGCCTTTACGCAGCTGGTTCCGAAATTGTGCTCCGCTTTGGAATCCATGGGATTTAACCACTGTTCTACTAAAAAATCAGCTAAAATCATCGTTGTTTCCTCCTGACTTCTTTCCTCAATTATTTATATATCCGCTTCTTTACATATCCACTTCGATGCCGATACCGGTTTCCTTTGCCTTGGCGATGGCGACTTTTGCCGCCACCAGGTCCAGAATATAAAGGCCGGTAGCATCGAAAATGGTCGTCTGCGTATCATTTTCGCGGCCGGTTACGCTGCCGGACAGCAGGTCGCCGATTTCACCTGCGATGTCCTCCTTTTTGAATGCGCCCTGCTGCAGGGGAATTTCCATTTCACCCACGCGGATGCACTGAGGAATGTCGTCAGCAAAGACCCTGGCGCCGGTAAAGATAGCGCTTTCGATTTCCTGCTTGGTTTCCATATCCGAACCGAGGCAGCTGAGATGCGTTCCCGGCTTCAGCCATTCTTTGCGGATGAGCGGCTTGCGGGAGGGCGTTACTGTAATGATAGCATCGCTCTGGCTTACAGCCTTTGCCAGCGATTCCTCTGCGATGAAGGAAACGCCTGCGGCGTCAATGCCAAAGTCGGCGGACAGCTGTTCTTTGATCGAAGCCGCAAAGGCTTGCGCTTGCCCGAAGTTTACGGGATCGGTAATATAGACCGTGCGGATGGCCGGACGCAGAAGCAGCGTGGCAGCGATCTGGAAGGGCGCCTGCTTGCCTGCGCCTAAGAGCATCAGCGAGGCGGCATCCTTTCGCGCCAGAGCATCTACACCCAGAGCGCCGGCAGCTCCAGTGCGCATGCAGGTGATATACGAAGCGTCTAAAATGCCGATGGGGATTCCCGTGTTCGAATCGTAGACCATCATAACGCCGTTGAAGGGCGGAAGGCCTTTTTCGCGGTTTTCGGGGAAGTTATTCAGCATTTTTAAGCCGTGAAGCTGTTCGCCCTTGATAAAGCCGGAACGGATATCCATAGCAGCGTGCTCGTCTTGAAATTCGTAGTTGACCAGGGGCCAGATGACTGTCTTTCCCTGGGATTTCAGCTGATAGGCGCCGCGCACCCGTTCGATGACCTGACGCATGTCGATCACCTGTTTTATCTGATTTCGATTTAATATCAGAACGCCCATAATAAACCTGCACTCTCCTTTCGGGCAGCTCTGCGCACAGGCGGTGGCTTTTGCCTGCGAAAGCTGCCGGGCCACAGAATATTCGAATGGTAAAACAAATTTCTACTTTTACTATAAGGCATCGTTTTTGAAATAGCTATGCTTTATTTTTGTATTTTTGTGCAAAGTTTTGCTTGGATTTTGAGATGGAGGACAGAAGAAAAGCAGGAGGCGATGAAAGATTCGTTGAAAAGGTCGGAAATTTTACGAAAGACCTTGGATTTTCTTTTTCATCGGCGTATAATAAAACAAAAATAAAGATATAAATTTGTCTGGAAATACAAACGCAGAGAAACGACACGGCGGCAAGTGCCGGAAGCCTCGAACAGGTAGACGCTGTGGGACTAAAGGGGGATGCGTATGAAGCTGACGGTAGAAGATGTATATCACTTTCCGGAGCTGAGCAAAATGACGCTGATTGCCGGAAAGGGCGGCCTGAAAAATGAGATCCGCCACTGCGGCATCCTGGATTACGAATACGACGAGGATGTGGCAAGCAAATACCAGGATTATAATTTTAAAATGGATGGCGGTTTTTTAACGCTGACGTCCTTTCTGTATGCCAAAAACGACCCGAAGTTGATCTACGATGCGGTCAAGCGGTTGACTGCGAAAAACGGCTGCGGCCTGATTATCAAAAATATCTTCCGGCTTCCCATCAGCGATACCGTAATCCGCTACGCGGACCGGATGGAGTATCCTATTTTCGTCCTCAACGACTCGTATCCCTTTTTTGAGGACATTATCGTACTGATTGAAAAAAAGAAAGAGCAGTACGAATCTTTTTACTATCGAGAGCAGAAAATGGAGCGCTTATTGCAAGAAAGCGATGCAAGTGCCGCCTGTGCCCTGCTGATGCGCGATATCCATCCGGCGCTGCAGGATGACCTGATCGCCGTCTGCGTGCGAAAGCCCGACAGCAGCCTGTCGCCGGAAGAATACCTGAGAGAAGAAAACCGGTTGTACGAAGCGGGATGTATCGGGCATGGCGATATCGTATTTTACTATCGCGGCGGCCTTCTTCTGATTTGCTCTGCGCACAGGCACGCAAGCGAGAATCCGCAGGAAATTGCCCATCCTTATTTAAAGGTATTGCAGGAAGAGGGATGCGCAGCGCCACCAGGGGCAGAAACGGACGGCTTGGAATCTGGAAGGATTGCGCCTTTGCGTCGGTTTTCTGCAGGCGTTTCGCGGCTGCATCACATCCGCGAGGAGCTGAAAGAAGCTGTAGAGGAAAGCCTTTACGCCGTGCGGTTCGACGAGGGGAAAAACGGCAGCTGTACAACCTTCGACAGCCTGGGCGTCTATCAGGCGATTCTTCCTTATGTGGAGGAAAACAGTATGAAAGGCTATTGCCGCAGGTATATCGCACCGCTTGCGGAATACGATTCGGAGCGAAACGGCGAAATACTCGGCACAGTGATTACATTTATCCAGTGCGGCGGGGATCTGGACCAGGCGGCGGGGCGGCTCTCGCAGCACAGAAATACCATACGCTACCGGCTTCGAAGAGCCGGCGAGCTGCTGAGCCTAAATCCGTTTGAGCTGGGAGATTACGAACGGTTGGCATTGGCCGTGCGCATTCACATCTGTGCACAGAAGGAGAAGCGGCGTTGAAGATGCGCTATCGCTGCGGACGGATTTGGGGACTGCATGGAGGAGCTGAAACTGGCACGGGGAATTTGAGACAGGCAGAGCCTTTCTCACGTTTTCGATTTTATGGTTTATCCGTGTGCATGAGGCATCGAACATAAAGACAGAACAAAAAAGCAGGAGGTATATTGATGAAATTCACAGTGCAAAGAAAAGAAAAAAGCGCAAAAAGGAGGCTGGCAGCTGCGGTGCTGACGCTGGCGCTGGGCAGCGGATGTGCATTTGCCGAACCCGCTCCAGAGGCAGTGCTTCCGGAATTGGAGGATGTGGGCGGCGCCATCCTTTACGAAGCGACAACGGATACCGTGCTTTTGGAAAAAGAGGCTGACAAGCAGCTGGCTCCGGCCAGCATGACTAAAGTAATGACAGCCATTCTGGTGCTGGAGCAAAATCCGCAGCTGGAGGGCGAGCTGACCGTTCCCGAGGATGCGGTCAGCAGCAAATACTGCGGCTGGATGGATGTAGACCGGCTGCTTGCAGGAGAGGTGATTTCTTATCAGGAATGCATGCAGTATCTGTTAATTCCTTCCGGAAACGAAGCGGCAACCACCTTTGCATTTACCATTGGCGGTACCTTTGAAAACTTTATCGAAATGATGAATGCCAAAGCGAAGGAGCTGGGCTGCGAAAATACGAATTTTCAGGAACCTACAGGGCTGGGTGGCGTCCGGCATTATACATCGCCCCGCGATATGGTAAAAATGTGCCAGTATGCCATGAGCTTTCCTAAATTTCGGGAAATCGTAAAAATGACCAGCGGAGCAGTTCCCGTATCTAACATGCGCGACAGGGAATTTACATACAAGACGACCAACCGCGTAATGGACCCCAGGGATAACCCGCTCTACGAAAGCCCGTATCAGCCGTATGTGGTGGGCGTAAAGACCGGATATACCGGCGATGCCGGGTATTGTCTCTCCGGATGCATGGAAAAAGACGGGCTTGTATTTTATTCTGTCGCCATGCGTGGCGGCGATGTGCAAATAGACGGGCAGTGGGCGCAGAGCGATTTTCTGGCCACCATCGCGATGTACGAATACGCCGACGGCTTTGAGGCAAAAGGACCGGCGGCTGAAGAATGCAATGCTTCCGTACTTTCGCTGTTCGGCGGCAGAAAAGTGGCGCTGACCGTACCGGAGAACGCAAAGCTTCTGGTGCAGAAGGGGGAAGCCGTAGAAGCTGCATATAAAATACCGGCGTTTACACTGCTTCCGATATCCCAGGGAGAACCTTACGGCTCTGTAACCTTAACCAGCGGCGATACGCAGCGGACTTTCGATTTGGTTGCAGCGGAAAGCTGTGGGCTTTCTCCCGTATCTATCATCATTGCAGCGCTGGTTGTTATCGCAGCAGCAGCGGTTATCCTGCGGGTTTCCAAAAAGAAGAAATAGCCAGTATTGCCTGGATTTCTGCATGCCGATGCGTCTGAAAAAGGAGTTAAAATGGACATTTCAGTCAGAATAGAGGAAGAAAGGGATTACCGGCGTGTAGAGGAAATTACCAGGCTCGCTTTTTCCTATCCCGGCCGGATAGAACAAGGACAAATCGGTTGTCCATACGAACACTGGATGGTGCACGAGCTGCGCAGACGGGATGGAATCCTGGAATTGAGCCTCGTTGCAGAAGCGGAGAAGGAAATCGCAGGGCACATCATTTGCAGCAGGGCAGAAGTAAGAACTTCTGATAACCGGTTGCCCGTCTTGAATTTTGGCCCGCTCAGCGTTCTGCCTGAGCACCAGAAAAAAGGTGTGGGAAAGGCGCTTATCCTTTCTATGATCGAACGGGCAAAGACATTGGGGCACGGGGCCATTTTGTTCTTCGGCCGGCCGGAATATTATCCGCAGTTCGGATTTAAAGAAGCGTCGTCGTTTGGAATCCGGGATTGTGAAGGAGACAACTATCCCGCATTTATGGGGATGGAGCTGATACCGGGATATTTGTCGCAGGCGCGCGGCGGGAGATTTTACGAATCCGATATTTATAACGATAGCTTAAACCGCGGTGCAGTCAAAGCATTTGACGAAGTGTTTTTTCCAGGATAGCACAGATGTAAGAATAATGCTTTTGCACCGCGCAGCAAAGTGTGATATAATGTCTACACCCGGCGATTGCCGAGTGCGAAGCACGAAGGCAGAGCCGCGGTGTAACAGATATCGCGCAGCTTAGCGATTGCGGAGCGGAAGCGACAGCAGAGCTTAGCAACGCTTCGCTCCTACGTTCGCTTGCGCTCACTACGCTGTCCGTTTTGTCA
>CATJIF010000049.1 GCA_949740445.1 uncultured Peptostreptococcaceae bacterium
CTGGGCGAAACCGCATCCGGGCTGAACGGGCATCTGAAGCCCCGCCTTGTAAGCTGCAGTCGCGGGCAAATGTGTTCGGCCATCGCTTACCGCGTGCAGGAGTGGCAGCTCAACCCTTATCGGGAGGCCCACGGCGGCATCCTCGCCGCCATGTTCGACACCGCCATGGGCATTACCGCTCACTGGCTTTCGGGCGGCGCTGCCGTCACTACGGTCGATCTCCTTACCAATTATATCGCGCCTGTTCCCGCAGACAGTGAAATCATCGTCTATTCTCACGTGCAGAAGGCCGGGCGAACGTTGATTCGCGTCTGCGCCGAAGCCTGTATCTGCCCGCCCGGCACCGATGCCGCAGACCGCGAACATCAAAAACTGGCCGCCTCAGCCAGCGCCAACTTTATGGTGTTGGGGTGATTGCCTCAGAAAAGTACATAAAAGCACATAAACAGGAAGTCCCTGAAAGATACCGATAAGCCTTCCCCCGCACTTAGCTGATTTCTCTCGCCAGAGTCTGCATACGAATTTGCGCATAATTGGGAGGTACTATTTTTAAAGATACCATTGAAAAATTCTAAGTTTTGATAAATAATTGCAACTGCACGACAAAGCCTTGCATTTTTCTTTGCACAATCGAGTGGGAAATTTTTCTGAATTGATAAGAGGAGTGAAAAATGAATCACATACAGTACAATAAACTTGTTAGAGATTGCATTCCTGAGATTATCGAATCGTCAGGAAAGACCTGTACAATTGAAATCCTTTCTGATGAAGACTATCTCCGTATGGTTGACGCCAAGTTAGATGAAGAGCTGGCTGAATACCACAAAGATCAGAATATTGAAGAGCTGGCAGATCTGCTGGAAGTTATTTATGCGGCGGCCAAAGCTCGCGGCTATTCTTTGGAGCAGCTCGAAGCTGTCCGGGTAGAGAAGGCTGCCAAACGGGGTGCCTTTGACAAGAAACTCTTTCTGAAAGAAGTAATCGAGCATTGAGGTAAACCCATATAAACTTACCGCTTTGTTCTCTTTACGCCGCTTGCGCCATATGAAACAGCTGGCGCTGTGCAGTCCCTCTGCGATACCTGCAATATGGCAATTGGCAATGGCAGAATATCCCGCCTGCTGATGACACTCCTGCTTTATCGCAACGGGTATGCCATCAGCAAGTATATTTCCCTCAAAGCGAAAATCGCCCAAAACAAAGATTTCTTTTCCTATCCTCAAGATTCAACTTCTTGCTTAACAACATTGCTACATTTTAATGATTCTTCAGATGTAAAATTTAGGTTTGATATTGCCATTATCACAAAAAAATCAAAACGGAAATTACATGCGTTTGATCCATAATAAGACTGTATGTAAGATTTCCATGTGATGTGTGAAACTGCTACTTGTAAAATCCTCCATTCTGAAAACAGTCGCTGCTGGCGGTTGTTTTCTCACTTTAGGAAACAAATTCCGCTACAATACGGGCCAACTAATTCCTTCAGCCTGCTCATTCCTCTTCCTTTTACCGTCTGTGTTGCTGCAAGTACGATTTCTTAATTTTTCGTCAAAATAACAATGTGGGCAGTTATCCATGATAGATAATCTGCCCGGTAAACCTGAAATTGCCTAAAAGCATAATCAGCTGTCAAACACACCCAGGAACTTAAAATAGCCAAAGGTTTCATTTTGTACTTCTTTGATTGGGCCATCATAAATTACCCGGTCCAAAATGACAATCGCATTATAGGGTCTGTCCAATCCCTCAGGATACATTCTTTTTAACGAATCAATGTCAAAAATTTCGGCATCCTTGACAAGCTCATCTATTTTGGCAGTCAAATTCTTCTGCAACACCATAACAGCAAAATCTTCATCATAAGTATTGATGCCAAAATCAACACCCATTTCAAAGCCTATATAATCATCCCCCAAAAGGTCATAATCCTTTTCCCAATATCGCTCAAACAGCTCCTTCGATTTACAAACACCGACAAAAACCGAGCAGCGACTTTCGTCCGTGCTATAACTAATGTCTAATTGCTCAACCTGCCTCATGCTTTAACCTCCTCAAAGATTCAAATTCTTGGCTCATATCCCACCGCAATTCGCACTGGAAATATTCTATCATCAAAATGTGATTTTTTCAATCTGCCGCAGCTGTCCGATGTCAATACCAGCATCTGCGATCTGACGGCTTTCCGAGGCCGGAAAAGTATTTTAGCCATTAAGCAATGGACACTGGAAGCCAAGCGGCAGGGGGATTTAATTCATATGGAAATCAAACCATTTCCCGCTGTTCTTTCCCCTGATAAAAGAAATGTTTGCATCCAATTCCAGCACAAACAATTCCTTCAGTTCAGGAAATCTCTCTAATGCCTTCTCTTCTGCAAGCTGCTCATACTCGTCCACATTGCCTGTCGTTGAAGCTTCGCTCTGAATTACCCAGCTTTCGTTCAATTCTTTCACAAATGTGGCCCGTTTCAGCGGACTTTGATTCAGCAGCGCAGGGTCGACATAAACCAAGTGATTCATCTTCTCCTCCTTATCCATAAGTACCTTTTTACAAACATGATACCATATCTTCCGATCCTTGACAGCGTTATCTTCGCCTTTGGCTTATCAATCGCTAAGCGCTCTTAGTATCTATTGTATTGCAACCTGCAATCAGGTGAAGCGCCACATACAGTACAATATCGAAAAACGATATTATTTTATTGTTTTTCGATATTTTTATATTGACAAACAATATATTTCTCCGTATAGTGTAAATTACAAAAGGGAAACGTATCAAACAAACGGTAATGTCACGGAACAAAACAGAAAGGACACACGCTCTTATGAAATGGAATTCGGACCGCTCTTTGCACCTGTCCGTCTGGTGCACGCGCCTGGCAATGCTCTGCGTTGCCGCCTGCGGCGTGATGACACCGCGCCTGGTCAGCTGCTACATTCTGCTCTCTCACAAACCGCAGGCGCTGGCACTGCCGCTGATGACTTCGATTTTAGCCTGCTGCCTGCCGGCAGCTGCCGCGCTTTTATGGCTTCACAGGCTGCTTCTCAACATCCGCGCAGAGCGGGTATTCATCGCAGAAAATGTAGCGCTTTTGCGGCGGATTTCCTGGTGCTGCTTTATTGCGTCTGCCATCCTCTGCACCGCTGCCCGCGCTTCTCTGCTCTTTCTGCTTCTGAGCGCTGCTGCGGCGTTTATGGGGCTGATTCTGCGCGTTGTCAAAAACGTAATTCACCAGGCAGCCATCATCAAAGCGGAAAATGAGCTCACGATATAGGAGGGATGCCATGGCGATTATGATTAACCTGGATGTGATAATGGCCCAAAAGAAAATCAGCGCCGGCCAACTGGCAGAGCTGATCGACATTACGCCGGCCAACCTGTCCATCCTGAAAAATAATAAGGCGAAGGCCATCCGCTTTTCTACGCTGGAAGCGCTTTGCCGCGAGCTGTCCTGCCAGCCGGGCGACCTGTTAAAATACGTAAGCGACGACAGCGCGCCGGATGGTACAGACACGTAAGCCCGCGCGACATCCGGCAAGCGGCCTTGCCTGCATAAAATCCGCCGGTTGCAATCCAGTGCATTTGCACTGCACGGTTGCCTATGATTGGGATATCACAGAGATTTTTAAGGGAGATACTGCAATGAACAACACACAAAAAAACTGGGATCATTTATTTTTATGGGTGCTGGCCTTTCTCTATCTGGACTGGGGCCTGTTATGGCACGGCAACGGCATGGGAGTTTTGCTGTTTGCGCTGCTGTTTTTCCTGGTGCTGCGCCTGCGCTTAAACTGCCAGGAGCTTGCACTGGATAAGGACAGCCGCCTGTGGCTTGCCGCCGCCGGGCTTTCCGCCCTGCAAGCCGTCCTGTTCGACGCTACCCCGGTCAGCTGGTTTAACTTTATGTTCTTAAGCCTCTGCGCCATGTACTGGCTGATGGCTGCCTCCGGGCGGCGCATCGTTTCTGCCCTGAGCGTCTATTTTCCGGTGGATATGTTCTGTCAGATGGTCCGCGTGCCCTTTCTGAACTTCGGCCGTTTCTTTGCTGCCTTTTTCCGCAGACCGGCGCCTCCGGCTTCTTCAGCCGTATCGCTGTCAGCTTCTTCGGATATGCCGCCTTTGGCATTTGATGCCACCAATGTCCCGCACGGCACAGGCACACCCGCCCGCCGTTCCTTTTTCCGCAGTGCAATGCAGGTCCTCTTTGCTATTATCGTTATCTTTCCGCTGTTCCTCTTCGTCCTGCGCCTGCTTTCCTCGGCCGATGATGCGTTCCTCGTGCTGGTAAACGACATCCTCAGCTGGTTTTCCCGGCTCTTCTCCGGCCGCATTTTGGTGTATTTGCTGGAACTTCTCGCCGCAATCCCCATCGCCGCTTATCTGTACGGCGCTCTCTGGGGCTGCAGCCGTCCACAAAGCGAAACAAAGGGCTGGCTTTCCAGAAGCGATGTGGACCGCTTTCTGCGCACCACTCACTGTACGCCCTACAACATGATATACGCCTGCCTGCTGCTGTTTATCGCCGCCTACCTGCTGTTTCTGGGATTGCAGGGCGCGCGCCTTCTGAGCGCGCTTCAGACCGGCCTGCCGCACATGACCACCTACTCGCAGTTTGCCAGAGAGGGCTTCTTTGAGCTGTGCCTGGTCGCCGCCATCAACCTGATGCTGATCGCTGCCGCATGGCTGCTGTGCGTGCGGACGCAAACCGGCAGGGAAACGCTCTCCGTGCGCAATGGCCTGCGCCTTCTGATTTCTTTGCTGTCGCTTCTGACGCTCCTCCTGGTCGTTACCGCCATGACGAAGATGGGGCTTTATATCCAGGCCTACGGCCTGACCCGCCTGCGCATTTATACCGTCTGGTTTATGATCTGGCTCTTTCTCGTCTTTGCTGTCATCGGCACAGTGCAATTCTTGCAGCTTTTGCGCCTGCGCAATCCGAAAGTGCAAAATGCGAAGGAGCAAAGGGTTGAGGTACAGAGCGCTGAAGCACACGACACCGAAGCACAAAGCATCGAAGCGCACAGCGCTGAAATGCAGAGCATCGGAATGCCGGATGCCGACCCGGCGCCTGCGTCGCTGCGCCTTCTTGCCGCTGTTTCAGTCGCGATGTTCCTGCTTTTGGGCTTTGCCAACACCGACGCCCTCATTGTCCGCGAAAATATCAGCCGGGCCGAGCAGGGGCTGATTCCTGTGGAAAACCTCGACGTCTGCGCCCTGTCCTTCTTATCCGATAACGCGCTGAACGCGCTGCTGGACTACTACGAAGAACATCAGTCGCCCTCTGCCGCCCCGCTCACCGCTATCCAGCAGCAGATTGCAGACGATATCCGTGAAGCTGCCGCACATCACTGTGAAAATCTCCTCTACTTCCAGTCGGAGTATGACCGGGATATGATGCCGCCAAGCCTCCGCTGGTACGGCACAAACCTGCAGACGCTCCGTTCCAGGCAGCGAATCCTTACCCTGATGCAGCCGTAAACGCTGCATCGGGTTTCCTGCAAATTTTTTGGAAAAAGAAAGTCGAATCTATTGTTTTTTTATCCTTCTTTGCTATAATGAATCGTGCCTTCGATTGACAGGGACATGCACGCCTGACAGTCGGGGGTACTGCTTTGTCTGTAAAAGGCAATAGTTACACGCATTTGGGTTATCCCCATAAAAAAGGAAGGAGACTGGTACATGTTTAAAATCTCGGGGCAGGGAGGAGCCTACTTCAACAATGGAAGGCGCTCGTTAATCTCCGTGCTGCTCGTTATCCTGTTTGCGGTCGTTCTGACCTGCTTTCTTCCGCAAAATCCGGAAGATTTCGGCTGGGCATCGCTGATTCCCGCTGCGTTTCTGATTGTGTATATCTTTACAACGCAGCGGATTTTAGAAGCGCTGACTCTGGCTTCGCTGACGGGCTTTATCATGGTTTCGCGGCCGGATGCCGCTTTGGATGCTGCCGGAGGCGGCCTGCTTGCGCAGGGCGGCCAGTGGTTTTCCAACGTAATGACCGCCTTCAGCGACGCTACCCTCGCCGTTATGATGGATGAAGACATCGCCTGGCTGATCATCGTATGCGGCCTCATGGGCAGCATCATCGCGTTGATCGAAAAAGCTGGCGGCTCATTTGCTTTTGGTGAATGGATCGCCAAATTTGCCAAGACGCGCAAATCCGCGCTGATGTGCACATGGTTTTTAGGCATCGTTATCTTTATCGACGACTACCTCAATTCGCTGACGGTTGGCTCCTGCATGGCGCCTCTGACCGACAAACACAGGGTTCCCCGAGAATTCCTGTCCTACGTGGTAGATTCCACAGCGGCCCCGCTGTGCGTTATCATCCCCATTTCCACCTGGGCAGTTTTTTGTTCCAGAATTTTAGAGGCCAATGGCTGGGCTCCGGCCGGCGAAGGCCTTGCATATTTTATCAAAACCATCCCGTACAACTTTTACGGCTGGATTGCCGCTGTTTTCGTACCGCTGATTATCCTCGGTATCGTTCCCATCTTCGGCCCCATGAAGAAGGCGGAACAGCGCGTAAAGGACGGCGGCCCGCTGGCCCCGGCTGGCTCGGAGAAAATCGACATCCGCGCTGGCGCCGACATGGGTGGCATTCCCGAAAACCCCCGGATGTGCAATCTGTTCGTGCCCATCGTCGTTCTGGTCGCCTCGACCGTGCTCTTTGGCATCGAAATGCAGAAGGGAGTTTTGTTTACCCTCGGCTTTATGTTTATCTTCTTTTTAGCCCAGGACCTGATGACGGCAGAGGACTTTGCCGACGTAGTGTTGCAGGGACTAAAGAATATGATGATGCCGCTGATGCTGATGATCTTGGCCTTTCTCTTTGCCGAGGTCAACGATCAGATTCACTTTACGTATTACGTAATCACCACAGCCACGAAATACATGACGCCGGCGTTGATGCCGCTGACTGTATTCATCGTGCTTTCCATCACCGAATTTATCACGGGCACCAACTGGGGCATGTACATCATCGCCCTGCCCATTGTAATCCCGCTGGCGACCACGCTGGATGCCAATGTAACTCTTACCGTGTCGGCAGTGCTGTCCGCAGGCGTCTTTGGAAGCCACATCTGCTTCTACTCCGATGCCACGGTCATCACTTCCTCGGCCACTGGCTGCAATAACTTCAATCATGCGCTGACGCAGGCCCCCTTCGGGCTCGTCTGCGCCGGAATCTCCGCGGTGATGTTTTTGATTGCCGGATTTCTGCTGTAGCCGCACGCAAAAGCGTCGATCCATGCAATGCAAAAAGGAGCTGTCCCATATCGGGACAACTCCTTTTTATTTGCCAGCTGCCTGCACCTTCGCCCTCTAATCCGCCCGCTGCGACAGCTGATACAGCCTGTAATATACGCCTTGCTTCTCCATCAGCTGGGCGTGGGTTCCTCTCTCTACAATGCCTTCTTCGGTTAGCACCAAAATCATCGAAGCATTGCGGATGGTGGAAAGCCGGTGAGCGATGGTAAAGGTAGTGCGCCCTGCGGTCAGCTTTTCCAGCGACTCCTGCACCACGCGCTCGCTTTCGTTATCCAGCGCCGAGGTCGCCTCGTCCAGAATCAGAATCGGCGGGTTTTTCAAAAAGACGCGGGCGATGCTGATGCGCTGCTTCTGGCCGCCGGACAGCCGAACGCCCCGCTCGCCCACGTAGGTATCGTAGCCTTCCGGAAGCTGGCTGATGAATTCGTGCGCGCCAGCGAGCTTTGCCGCCTCCATGATTTGTTCCCGGCTGGCGCCTGGCCTTCCGTATTCGATGTTTTCGTAAACCGAACCGGCGAAAAGATAGACATCCTGCTGCACCATGCCGATCTGCGAGCGCAGCGACTGGATGGTTACATCCTTAATATCCTTTCCATCCACCAAGATCCGGCCAGAGGATACGTCGTAAAACCGGGGCAGCAGGTTGCAGAAGGTGGATTTCCCACCGCCGGAAGGCCCCACAAGCGCTACATTTTCTCCGGCGGGAACGTGCAGGTTGACCGCCTGCAGCACATCGCCATCTTCTTCGCTGTAGTGGAAATACACATTGTCGAATACCACATCGCCCTTTACATTGTTCAGGTCGACCGCATCCTCTTTATCGTCTACCTCGATGGGAATGTCCATGATTTCGATAAAGCGCTCGATGCCCGTCATACCCCGCTGAAACTGCTCGGTAAATTCCACGATGCGACGCACTGCTGCAAGGAGCATCGACACATACATCAGGTACGCCACCAAATCCGCCGGCGCAATGCGGCCATACATCATAAAAAAGGCGCCCGCTACCACCACCACGATGTACATAACGCCGTCGAAAAATCGGGTGGAGCTCTGAAAGCCGGCCATGTACTTGTACATTTCTTTTTTTATGTCCAGGAAGCCGTAATTGCCCTTGCGGAACTTTTCTTCCTCCACCTCTTCGTTGGCAAAGGATTTTACCACCCGCACGCCCAGCAGGCTGTCTTCTACCTGGGAATTCAGCTCGCCGATCTGGTGTCTGGATTTTTTGAACGCCCGGTTCATGCGGCTGCGGAAGGCTGCAGCGCAGAAGGCCATCAGCGGCAGCACGGCAAACATAATCAGCGTCAGCCACACATCGTAGCGGCAAAGCACCGCAAAGGAGATTCCTACCTTCAGCAGCGCGATAAAATATTCCTCCGGGCAGTGATGGGCAAACTCCGTTACATCGAACAAGTCGCTTGTGATGCGGGCCATGATCTGCCCCACCTTCGTATTGTCGTAGAACGAATAGGAAAGCTCCTGCAGATGGGCAAAGAAGTCCGTGCGCATATCCGTTTCGATTCGCGCGCCCATCATGTGGCCGATGTTTGCCATATAATACTGTGCCATCACATCCACTACCCGCAGCAGCAGGTACAGCCCGCCCACCGTCAGTATCGTGGATGCAGTCAGGCTGGCCATATCGTTCATTCCAAGGTCGGTAATGTAGCGCACGATCAGCGGCAGGATCAGCTCTCCCGCAGTGGTTAGTCCTGCGCAGAACAGATCCAGCGCCAGTACGCCCTTGTACTTTTTAAAGTACGGCGCAAAGCGGCGCAGAAGATAGCTGGTCTTCATGGGCTGCTGTCCATCGCGCTCTGTTTTATTCTGTTTCATGTAATTTCTCCGCCATTTCCTCTATTTTCTTCAATCTGTGATTCAGCCCCGATTTCGCCAGCGGCGGCTCCGCCAGCTCAGCAAGCTCCGCCAGGGTGGCCTCCGGATGGGCAAGCCGCAGCTGCGCTGCCTCTAAAAGCCTGGGCGGCAGGGACTGCAGCCCTGTTACGCTCTGGATTTTGCGAATGCAAGCCAGCTGGCGCCCGGCTGCGTTGACCGTCTTATCCAGGTTGGCGGATTCGCAGTTCATAATGCGGTTGGTCTTATTACGCATTTCCTTGACGATCTTCACATTTTCGAAAGCCAGAAGCTGCCCGTGAGCGCCTAAAATATTCAGCAGGTCGCTGATCTGCTCGCTGTCTTTCAGATAGACAACAAACTGCTCTCTGCGCTGAGAAATCCTGGCATTCAGCCCAAAGCTGTGAATCAGCTTGCGCACATCCGCCGCCAGGTATTCGCTGCTGCAGGTAAGCTCCAGGTGATACCCCTTCTGAGGTGCGCTGATGGTGCCCCCGCCTAAAAATACTCCCCGCAGGTATGCTTTTTTGCAGCACTTCTTTCGGATCAGGTCGCTTTTGATGCCGTCGGCAATGTAATTCAGCCCCTCTTTTACGCCCAAAATTCCCGTTTCCCGCAGGATCATTTCCGCGTTCATCTCCGGCGTAATAATCAGATGGTATTCCCGCCCCCGTTTCAGCGGCGCCGCCTCCTCTACATTCAGGTTGACCTTTGCGTCGAAGTAGCTTTTTAACAGCCGGACAAACAGCCGGGCCGTGGCCGGGCTGTCCGTAGTCAGCCGGACGCCCATGCGGCCGCCCATCAGCGAAATGCTTCCGCACATGCGCAAAAATCCGGCGATTTCCGCCAGCTGGCAGCATTTCTTCTCCGGGTCTATCCGCGTCAGCTCCTGCTTGGTATCCTGCGAAAACGACATGCCTCTCTCCCTTCCCGTATGAAAAACGGACGCCGCCATGCCCTTGGGCGCGGCGGTGTCCGCTTGCTTTTCCGCTGTGTTCTGCGGCCTCTCCGGCCGCTTGTCTGCTGCGTATTCTTATTTCGTCAGACCCAGGATCTGCCGCGCTTCCGCCGGAGTTGCAATCTCGCGGCCCAGCAGCTTGGCGATCTTCACGGCCTTTTCTACCATTTCGCCATTGCTCTTTGCCAGAACGCCCTTTTCCAGGTACAGGTTATCCTCGAAGCCGACTCTTACGTGGCCGCCCAGGGAAATCGTGGCAGCAGCAATGTGCCATGCGTTCTTGCCCAGGCCCGTAGCCGTCCAGGTGGAACCAGCCGGTACGGAACCAGCCATGAATACCAGGTCGCGAACCGTGGCTGTCATCTGTACGCCCAAAACGAAGTCGAAGTGCAGCGGGTGCACCAGCAGGCCCTTTCTGTCGGCCTTCAGCGCGATGTCGATCATGCCCTTGTCGAACACTTCCAGCTCGGGCTTGATGCCTCTTTCCTTCATGATCTTCGCAAAGTTAAATACGGTGTTGTCGGTGTTGATGAAAATCTCATCGCCGCCGAAGTTGCAGGTGCCGCAATCCAGCGTGGCAAATTCCGGCGTCGGAGTGATATCGGTGGACTGCAGTCTCTCCAGGTCGGTCATTCCTACGGCACCACCGGTAGAAGGCTGAATGATCGCATCGGGGCAAACCTTGCGGATGGCGTCGACCGCTTCCTGGAATCTGCCCTTATCCTGCGTCGGCGTACCGTCGTCCCATCTTACGTGAAGGTGAATGACCGAAGCGCCGGCATCGTAAGCGGACTTGGCCTCTCTTACGATTTCCTCGATGGTGTAAGGCACTGCCGGATTCTGTTCTTTGGTAACTTCTGCGCCGCAGATCGCTGCGCTGATGATTAACTTGTCCATGTTTCTCGTCTCCTTTATGTAATCTCTTATGAAACTGTGAAATGTCC
>CATJIF010000050.1 GCA_949740445.1 uncultured Peptostreptococcaceae bacterium
AGAAGCGCAGGGCTTTAGCCCGTGGCGCTTTACCGCGACGCACAAGAGCTAACACAGCGATTGACGAGCGAAGCGAAGTCAGAGCTGATGTAGGTGCTCGGCGAAATGACGAATGTATCGGACGGCACATGAAGAAATTCATGTGCCGTCTGTTTTTTCTTGACATTTAGAGAAAAACAGAGGAGAAATAGAACATGTCATTTACTGAAATATGTGTCTATCAGGTCAAGCCGCAGAAGGTAGAAGAATTTGAAGCGCTGATGCTTGAAGCAAAAGATTTTTTGGAAAAACAAGAGGGCTTGCTGCTGCTTCGGCTGGTTAAACGGGGATACCACATAGATATGGAGCAGATCAGAGAGGGGCTTCCGCCTCCTGAAATCACCCGCATTGTAAAAAGCGTAAAATATGTACTTTACTGGGAGTTTAACACCAGAGAAAACTATGGAGCAGCTCAGAAAAACCTTTACAACAGCTATTGGAAGTCGATAGAAAGGTGCTTAGTAGTGCCGCACGACAAATATTTAGGAGAGAGGCTGTTTTGATGCAGTCGAGAAAGCGGCGGCCTACTCCGCAGGCCGCTTGATAGCAGAAAGCAGAAAAACCGCCCCTTGTCCTCTGTCGAAAATTCGTATATACTGTAGAGAAGAGAGAAAAAGAAAGCGGGTAAACATACATTATGAATTTGCATCGTCTGGCGGCGTCACAGCACCGAAATGCGTGGCGCCGCTTTATCGGGCCAGGCAGGCCTGTGTGCGAAATGGGTTGGACGCTGTCGCTGTTCGTGCTGTTTTTAAGCAGTGCTTACATAGAAATGACGGTTTACGGCATCCAGCCGGGATATCTGTGGCAGGTGCTTGCTTATACAAAGGGCGAACCAGCGCTAGCCTGGCTAAACTACCTGTCCCCATTGCTTTTGAGCGGGATTTTGTGGCTTCTGACAGACCGGCTGTTTTATGCAGCAGCGGTTTCCTGCGCGGTTCATCAGATATTGTCTTATGTCAATACCTTGAAAATTCTCTACAGAGACGATCCTCTGGTGCCCAAGGATCTGCTGCTCTTCCGAGAGGCTGCCGTGGCTGCCAGCGATTACAGCCTGAAGATGGACTGGGCCTGCCTGACGTTAATCAGTGCGTCGGTCGCAGGTCTGATCCTTGCGGGGTATTACGTAAAGAGCCGGTCGCTGAACAAAGGAATCCGCCTGCTGGGTCTGATCGCCATGGCCGGTGCAGTGATGGCGGCCAACGACCACCTCTACAGTTCCAAAGAACTGTTTTACAGCATCGAAAAGAGCGATCCCACCAACGTAACTGCCGTGTACGAGGAATTGGGCTTTACCTATTGTTTTCTTTATCATCTAAATGCGTATCCTATCGACAAGCCAGAAGATTTTGATAAAGAAGAAGCAGAGGGCTGGAACGAGGCAGAGGCCCAGGTGCGGACACCAAAGAAACCTCCGCACATCATTTTTGTGATGAACGAGGCGTTTTACGACATCTCCAATCAGGCCCGCATGGCGGCGGCCGAAATCGACCCATTGGAGAATTTCAACCGCATTGCTTCGATGGACCGGGCTGTCAGCGGGCGGATTGTCGTTCCCAACTTCGGCGGTGGAACGGCCAATACGGAATTTGATGTAATGACGGGCATGCAGACCAACATGATCAGCAGCTCGGGAGCATCTGCTTTCCGCATCGTAAGAAAGAATACGGTAACGCTGGCGAGCCTGCTCAATGCGCAGGGGTATCAGAGCTTTTTCTTGCATCCCGGCGACAGCTGGTTTTATAACCGGCAGAATGTATATCGCATGTTCGGCATCGAAGACCAGATCTTCGAGGATGCTTTTTCAGATGAGGACTATAAGGGCAACAACCTGGCGTGGGTCAGCGACGAAGCGTGCACGGATATGTTTATCAGGGAATTTGAGCGCCGCCGGGAAGAGAGCAGCGCTCCCGTCTTCAGCTATGTGGTAACGATTGAAAATCACACGGCCTACAACAACAATAAATTCGGCGATATGACGTTTCCGTGGGTCTGGACTCCCGAACCGCTGCCGGGCATGGCGCAGGAGTATTTATCGGTCTATCTGGAAGGATTGCGCGATGCGGATGCCATGCTGGGACAGTTGACGCAGTATTTCGACGGGCTGGACGAACCGGTTATCCTGGCCTTTTTCGGCGACCACCTGCCCAATCTGGGGGCGGATTATCTGACCTATAAAGCGCTGCATATTGATGCGGGAAAAACCGATACGATAGAAAATACACTTAAGACCTACAGCCCGCCCTTTGTTGTGTGGGCAAACGAAGAAGCGGCGCAGTCCACGGAATTTTTAGCGCTGAAGGAATCGCTGCTGCTGACTCACGAAGAAACGATATCCGCCAATTACCTGGGCGCTATGGTGCTGCAATTAGCAGGATATTCGGGCCTGTCGCCGTATTTCGATTTTCTCAACGATGCCAGAACACAGCTGCCTGTAATCTGGAAGGAAAATTACCGGCTGCCCGACGGAACGTATACAAACCAGCTGAGCGAATCGCTTGCAAAGCTGCTGCGGCAGATGCAGTGCTGGGAGTATTATAAATTGAAATACGAAACGATAGAAGAATAGTCAGTCCATTTTGTGCGCTTTTGAGAAAAGTCACCAGAAACAACTGCTGCCGGCGGTGTGGAGAAATCCACAGCACCGGCAGTATTTTTTTTTAAAATCAGGGCAAGCTACGATTGATAATCCATTGAACGCAGAAGCGGCCAAGGCGGAGATAGGAAAACGGAAACACAGAACGAACAATGCAAAAAGAAGAGATAGACGGGAGGAAATGCAATGAGCAAGGCAGGGGAATCGGAACAGAAAAAGAAACAAAAGGCAAAGGAATACGAAGCGTATGCAAAGGAATTTACACCAAAGCCGGCGTATGTAGCCAATGGCATCAAGGCGTTTCTTACAGGAGGAGCTATATGCTGCGCAGCCTTTGCGCTTCAGAACTGGCTGACAGGTTCCATGCAGCTGGAAGAAAAAGATGCAAAAACGTGGGTAACGGTTACACTGATCTGTACAGCGCAGCTGTTAACCGGGTTCGGTCTATTCGACAGCATAGCTAAATTTGCCGGGGCGGGTTGTATCGTACCGATTACAGGCTTTGCCAATGCCATGGTGTCGCCAGCCATCGAATATAAAAAAGAAGGCCCGGTGCTGGGCGTAGGGGCAAAGCTGTTCAGCGTGGCCGGGCCGGTGCTGGTATGCGGCATTTTTGTTTCTATCATCGCTGGCATCATCCAGCTGTTTCGATAGCGAAACAGCAGAGGAGAGGGCAGCAGTCCATAAAAGAGCAGGAGGAGAGGATAATGAGCAATCGACGGGGAAAGCAGAGCATCGTATTTCCCAACGCGCCCTGCATTGTTGGCGCAGCTGCCGTAGGCGGCGTAAAGGAAGGGCAGGGGCCGCAGCGGCAGTGGTTTGATTTTCTGCTGGAAGATGATATTTTCGGAGAAAAGACGTGGGAAAAGGCAGAAGGGAAGATGGTGAAAAAAGCCATCGACCTGGCCCTAAGAGACGGCAGGACGACAGAGGCACAGGTCGATTTGCTGCTGGGAGGCGATCTGATCAATCAGCTGATGATCGCAAACTATGCGGCAAGAGACCTGCAGATCCCCTTTATGGGGCTGTACGGCGCCTGCTCCACTATGACAGAATCCCTGATTGCAGGGTCTGTTTTTATAGATGGAGGCTATGCGGCACGTGCTGTGACCGCAGCCTCCAGTCATTACTGTACGGCGGAGCGGCAGTTTCGCATGCCGTTGGAACACGGAAATCAGCGCCCGCCTTCCGCACAGTGGACAGCGACGGCAGCAGGCAGCATGGTGCTTGCGGGAAATACATCGGCAAACGGAGATGCGTTGCCTGGCGGGGATATCGTAGTTACCTCGGCCACCATAGGGCGCGTAGTCGATCCCGGCATTACCGATGTCAACGAGATGGGAGCAGCTATGGCCCCGGCGGCGGCCAGTACGCTTCTGACGCACTTTAAGGATATGGGGACCTCGCCTGCGGATTACGATGTAATTTTAAGCGGCGACCTGGGGAATATAGGAAAGCATATCCTGATGGATTTAATGAAAAAGCAGGGCTGCCCCTTGGCTGCAAGCTATAACGACTGCGGTGCCATCATGTACAGCAGCGAGCAGGATGTGCACAGTGGCGGCAGCGGCTGTGGCTGCTCGGCTTCCCTCTTTGCGGGGCGAGTGATCAAGGAAATGCGGCAGGGGCGCATAAAAAGAGCGCTGCTGATGTCCACCGGAGCGCTGCTGTCTACCATCAGCGCTGGTCAGGGCGAATCTATTCCAGGAATCGCTCACGCTGTGGTTATCGAAAGAAAAGGAGGGCAGCAGTGATGGAATATGTAAATGTGTTTATTACCGGCGGTGCCATCTGCCTGATCGGGCAGATATTATTAGATGCCACCAAGCTGACAGCTCCGCGGATTTTAGTAATCTTTGTCGTTTCGGGAGCAGTGCTGCATATTCTGGGATGGTACGAGCCCCTGGTAGAATTTGGCGCAAGCGGGGCGACTGTGCCCCTTCCCGGCTTCGGCTATTCGCTGGCAAAAGGAGCGATGGAGGAAGCGGCAAAGAGCGGCCTTTTAGGCGCGCTGACCGGCGGTGTAAGCGCAACGGCAGCAGGGATAGCGGCAGCGGTAGGCTTCGGCTATCTGATGGCACTGATTTTTACACCGCGCTCCATACGCTGAAACAGGCAGCGTAAAAACCGCATCTGACAGATAAAACAAAAAAGAGCTGTAATCCACAGCGCCTTGGCGCAGGGATGGCAGCTCTTTTTCTGCTGAACATATGCGCAACCGGCTGTGCAGCTGCATTTTAAAACGCATAAAAAGCGACGATGCGAGGCTTCCTTGCAAGAGGTAAGCAAGGTATAATAAATTTTTTCAATAAATAGAAAAAAATGTATTGAAAAAATTGGAAAAAGCTGATAAAATTTTAATAAATAGTTAATTGAATGATTGCCAGTACGTGGTAAAAGATTGGAAAGGAAGAGCGATGAATCTGGGACAATGGGGCGAAGAGCAGGCTTGCCGTTACCTGAAAGGCAAAGGGTATCGGATTTTGGAGCGGAATTTCCGCTGCCGCACAGGCGAATTGGATATTGTAGCCGAAAAAAATGCGGTTTTGTGCTTTGTTGAAGTAAAGAGCAGATGCGGTACAGCACAGGGGTGGCCCGCAGAAGCCATTACACGACAGAAGCGCCGGCGCATCACCTGGGCGGCTTCCTTTTATTTACAGATGCACGGCAGAAAGGGGTGCAGTGAGCTACGCATGGATGTAATCGAAGTACTGAAATATCAGACCAAGACCTACATACGTCACATTGAGAATGCGTTTTAGAAAGCGACACAGGGCCGAAGCAAAAAAGGGGGATGTGCTATGTATGCTGCAATAACGACGGCTGCACTGTGGGGAATTCAGGCATGGCCTGTTACGGTAGAGACCGATTTGACAGCAGGTCTGCCGGGGCTGTCGCTTGTAGGGCTTGCAGAGCAGGTCGTCAGGGAATCCGGACAGCGGGTAAGGAGCGCTCTTTTAAACAGCGGATGCGGCTTTCCCGCAAAGAAGATCGTAGTCAATCTATCTCCGGCCAACCGCAAAAAAGAAGGCAGCCACTTTGACCTGCCTATAGCCATGGGGATTTTAGGGGCCAGCGGACGGCTGAATGCGGCGGACATGGGGCAGTATGCCATGATTGGAGAGCTATCGCTAAACGGGCAGATTCGAGGCGTTGCCGGCATGCTGCCTCTTCTTTTGGGACTGCGGGCCCAAGGGTGGAAAAAGGTGATATTTCCGGGCGAAAATAAGGCGGAGGTCGGTCTGATTTCCGACATGCAGCTGTACGCGGCAGATCACATTTGCCAGGTAGTGGCGCATTTTGAAGGCATTCGGCCGCTCCGCGCGCTGAAAGGCAGCGAGCCTGCGGCTGCCTCTTTGCGGCCGCGGGTACCGGTTTTGTCAGACTGCGGTGATTTCAGCCAGGTATTCGGACAAGAAGTAGCGAAGCGGTGTATTGTGCTGGCCTGCGGCGGCATGCACGGGCTGCTGCTGTGCGGGTCGCCCGGGATCGGAAAAACCATGCTGGCCAGCCGGATTCCCACGGTGCTTCCGGAGCTTTCCTACGAGGAATTGCTGGAAGTAACGCAGATTTACAGCGCGGCGGGGAGGCTGTCTCAGCGGGAGCAGCAGTGCAGAAACCCACCCTTTCGCAGCCCGCATTACGGGATTACTGCGGCAGCACTTTTGGGAGGCGGGCAGAGGCCGCGGCCGGGCGAAGTATCGCTGGCTCACAGAGGGGTGTTGTTTTTAGATGAGCTGCCGCTCTTCGATGCAAGGGTGCTGGAGCTTTTGCGCACCCCTCTGGAAGAAGGAGAAGTGCGCCTGGCCCGTTCGGAGGGAAGCTACTGCTTCCCCAGCCGGTTTATGCTGGCAGCTGCCATGAACCCCTGCCGCTGTGGATATTACAACGATTCGAAACGGCAGTGCCGGTGTACCCGACAGCAGCTGGAAAGCTATCGAAAACGCCTGTCGGGGCCGCTTATGGACCGCATGGATATTCAGATATCCATGAGCGCCCCTGCAGAAAGGGAAGACGTATCGGGCGCAGGGCTGTGCACGACCTCTTTGCAGATGAAGCGGCAGATCGAAGCCATTCAGCGGCGACAGGCGAAGCGGTACCGGGGAGAGTCGATTTCGTATAACTCCCAGCTGACGCCAGCGCTGCTCCAAACTTATTGCCCGATGACCGCTTCGGCAAAGCTGCTGCTGTTTCAATATATGGATCGGTTTTGCATCAGCGTGCGCGCGCAGCATAAAATAATCAAGGTGGCAAGGACAATCGCTGACAGCAACGGATGCGACACAATTGAAGAAGAGCATGTGGCAGAGGCCTTGCAGTACCGCCAGTGTTGAGGCGGATAAAAGGAGGCGGCGATGGAGAAAAGAGAAAAAAGGGAACAAAGAACGAGCAGCGCAGGGGAGGAAAAACTGCGCTGCGATCTGTGGCTTGACAGCCTCTGGGAATTTGCGCCGAAGCGCAAGTGCAAGATAGCGGCAGAATACGGCGGAAGCAGGCTGGCGCTGACGGAGGGGAAGGCGGCTGTCAGAGAAACGTTGCGCAGATTCCCACAAGGGAAAGAAGCCCTGAGCGGGCCGGAAGAAGCAGAAGAACTGCGGCTCTTGCTGCGGAAAAAGCAAATAACTGCCATCGCCTGGGACGACCCGGCCTTTCCCGCCTGGCTGAAAGAAATCCCCGATCCGCCGTGGATGATTTACGCCTGCGGAAACCTGCATCATCTGTACCGGCAGGGCGCGGCCATCGTGGGTGCGCGTCGGGCCAGCGAATACGGAAAAGACGTAGCATATTGCATGGGACGGCGGCTGGCAGAAACAGGACTTCCGGTTATCAGCGGTATGGCTATGGGAATTGATGCCTGGGCCCACCGGGGCGCGCTGGATGCAAAGCAGACGCTATCCACCATAGCGGTGCTTGCCGGAGGGACGGATATCTGCTATCCGCAGAGCAACCGGGGGCTTTATGAGGAGATTTTGCGGCGGGGGCTTTTGCTGTCGGAATTTCGGCCGGGCATCCGACCGCGCAGGTACTACTTTCCCCTGCGAAACCGGATTATCAGCGGCCTGTCCCGCGCCGTTACCGTAGTAGAAGCCGGAGCTGCCAGCGGTTCGCTGATTACAGCGGAACTGGCGGCAGACCAGGGGCGGGAGGTCTTTGCCATACCGGGCAACATCAATCGCGAAGGGTCGCTGGGAACGAATAAACTCATCAAAGATGGGGCGGGCCTGCTGCTTTCAGTGGAAGATTTATTGCAGGAATTGCAGCTGAGCCAGCTGTCGTTTTCGACGGAGAATCCCGGTTCTTTTAGCGAGTTTCCACATGGAAGCACGGAAAGTGAATTGAAAAATTTGGAAAGTATAATAGAACGGAATGACGGGCATTTTCTAAAAAAAGATGAAATTCAGATTATTAAGTTTCTGTTACAGGAGGGGGAGCTCAGCACCGGCAGACTCGTTGCGCTGACTGGGCTTGCGCCCAGTAAAATCAATGGCTTGATAACGGTTTTAGAGATGAAGGGCGTCGTTTCTGTCGCTGCTGGAAGAATTTATATTGCAAAAAATCTTTAGAAAAAATATAATATGTGCTTGTAGTCGGCAAAATTTACATATATAATGTAATTAAGTAGAATTAGATAGAAAATTCTGTCTATCTCAAATCGGAGGTAATGAATGGGAAAGACACTTGTCATTGTAGAGTCTCCCTCTAAGGCAAAAACAATTGGAAAATTTTTAGGAACTAAGTATAAAGTAATTGCGTCTGTAGGGCATGTGCGGGACTTGCCCAAGAGCAAGCTGGGAATTGATATAGAAAAACGATTCGAACCGCAATACATTTCCATACGCGGAAAGGGCGATGTAATCAAGGCCATGAAAAAGGAAGCCAAGGATGCGGACAAAGTATACCTGGCTACCGACCCTGACCGCGAGGGCGAAGCCATTTCCTGGCACATCGCTCACCTGCTTGGCATCGACGGCGAAAAGCCCTGCCGCATTGAATTTAACGAAATCACAAAGGGTGCTATTCAGAGCGCGGTAAAAAAGCCTAGGGCAATTAACCAGAGCCTGGTGG
This sequence comes from uncultured Peptostreptococcaceae bacterium, assembly GCA_949740445.1. GTDB lineage: Bacteria > Bacillota > Clostridia > Peptostreptococcales > Anaerovoracaceae > RGIG446. Next base: position 8,702 of record CATJIF010000050.1, read on the forward strand.
ATGCGCAGCAGGCGCGCCGGGTGTTAGACCGGCTGGTGGGCTATCAGATCAGCCCGCTGCTTTGGAGAAAAATCCATCGCGGGCTATCGGCGGGTCGCGTGCAATCAGCGGCGTTGAAAATCATCTGCGACAAAGAAAAGCAGATTCAGAGCTTTGTACCAAAGGAATACTGGACGATCAGCGCACTGCTGCAAAAATCTGAAGATAAAGGAAAGAAAAAAAAGCAGTTTATAGCGAAGCTGACAGAAGAAGACAGTCAGAAAATCGTCGTGGAGAACAAGCAGAAGGCAGACGAGATTTTAGCAGCCCTGCATCCCGATGAGTACATCGTGCAGAAGATAGAGCAGAAGGAGCGGATCAAGCGCCCCATGCCGCCATTTACCACGAGCAGTCTGCAGCAGGAAGCTTCCAACAAGCTGAATTTTTATACAAAAAAGACGATGATGGTAGCGCAGCAGCTGTACGAAGGCGTAGAGATCAAAGGGCAGGGCACCGTGGGTCTGGTTACGTATATCCGTACGGATTCTGTGCGTATTTCTGCGGAGGCCGAAACGGCAGTCAAGGATTATATCAATACCAATTACGGCAGCGGCTATCTGGGAAATGCCGTCTATACCAATAAGAAAAAAGATGTGCAGGATGCTCACGAGGCCATACGGCCCAGCAATGTGGCCCTGCATCCCGATTCGATCAAGGATTCGCTCACCAAAGACCAGTATAATCTGTATCGTCTGATCTGGTCGCGCTTTGTGGCAAGCCGCATGAAGCCGGCGGTGTTCGACAGCATGGCAGCTGACATCCGCAACGGTCGCTATACCTTTCGGGCGACAGGCGCTAAGCTGAAATTTGACGGATATCTAAAAATCTACAATAATGCGGCGGAGGAAGACGAGGAGAAGATGCTCCCGGACCTTGTGCAGGGAGAGGCGCTTTTCCTTGCGGACATTAAAAGCGAACAGAATTTTACGCAGCCGCCCTCGCGTTTTACCGAGGCTTCGCTGGTTAAGGATCTGGAGGAAAAGGACATCGGGCGTCCAAGCACCTATGCCCCCATCGTGGCAACGCTGGTGGAGCGCAAATATGTCAGCCGCGAAAAAAAGACGTTAAAACCTACGGACCTGGGCTTTGTAGTTACAGAGCTGATGGAAAACTACTTTAAGGAGATTGTAGATGCAGGGTTTACCGCGGGGATGGAGGATAAGTTAGACGATATCGAAGTCAAGGGGTTGCCCTGGCGCAACGTAGTGGGGGATTTTTATTCCGTATTGGAAAAAGAATTGAAAATCGCGGACGAAGCCATAGAGAAGGTCAAGGTGGAGGATCAACTGACTGACCAGCTGTGCGAGCTGTGCGGAAAACCCATGGCCATCAAACACGGCAGATTCGGCGAATTTTTAGCTTGCAGCGGATATCCCGACTGTAAAAATACAAAGCCGCTGGTAAAAAAGTTGGATGTGAAGTGCCCCAGCTGCGGAAAGGATCTGGTAATCCGCCGCAGCAAGGGTGGAAAAAATTTCTACGGATGCAGCGGGTATCCTGATTGCAACCAGGTCTATTGGTATAAGCCAGTGGATAAGACCTGTCCCAAGTGCGGCGCACTTTTAATGGAAAAAAAAGGGAAAGGTTATGAGCTGAGCTGTTCTAACAGCCAGTGCGATTACAGAGAGTAAGAGATTCAGAAAAAGAAAGGGAGAGAAAATGGGAGAATTTCATGCAACCACCATATGCATGGTGCGCAGAGGGGCCGACGACATCTGTGTCGGCGGCGATGGCCAGGTAACCATGGGGGAAAAGGCCATCATGAAAAACAGTGCAAAAAAAGTAAAGAAGATTTATCGCAACACAGTGCTGACCGGCTTTGCCGGTTCGGTTTCCGACGCTTTTTCGCTGACTGAAAAATTTGAAAAGAAATTAGAAGAGCATTCCGGCAATCTGAAGCGCGCTGCCGTAGCTTTGGCACAGCTGTGGCGCTCCGACCGCGGCATGCGCAATTTAGAGGCGTTGATGCTGGTGGCGGATAAAGAAAATATGCTTTTGATTTCCGGCAGCGGTGAGGTAATTGAGCCGGATGAAGATTTTGTTGCCATCGGCTCCGGCGGCAACTTTGCCTATGCGGCAGCTAATGCGCTGTATCACCATACGGATATGACAGCGGAGGAAATCGTTTACGAATCCTTGAAAATCGCTGCCTCCATCTGTGTTTATACCAACGACCACATTTCTGTGGAAAAGCTGTAAAGGAGGAACGCAAGTGAGTACATTATATGAAATGACGCCCAAACAGATCGTGGCGGAGCTGGATAAGTACATCATCGGCCAGGACTCCGCAAAGAGATCGGTGGCTGTTGCCCTGCGCAACCGCTATCGCAGAAGCCAGCTTCCCGAGGAGATGCGCGAGGAAATCACGCCGAAGAACATACTGATGATGGGTCCGACCGGCGTGGGAAAGACGGAAATTGCCAGGCGCCTGGCAAAGCTGATGGATGCCCCCTTCGTCAAGGTAGAAGCTACCAAATTTACGGAAGTCGGCTACGTGGGGCGCGATGTAGATTCCATGATCCGCGACCTGATGGAAGCTTCCATCCGCGTAACAAAGCAGAAGAGGATTCAGGAAAAATACTCCATCGCTCAGGAAATGGCGGAGGAGAAAATCATCCAGGCCATCATTCCCGGAAAGCACAGGGAAACCGTGCAGAGCGGCGGGATGCGCGGCCCCTTCGACCTGTTGATGGGTGGATTTAACTTCAACCAGCAACAGCAGCAGGCGCCCAAAGAGCCGGAGCCCCGGGACAGCGAGGTGGACCTGGCCAGAGAGCAGGTGCGCCAGCAGCTGGCCCAGGGACTGCTGGAAGAGCAGTTTATCGAGATCGAAATCGAAGAAGCGCCGAAAGGAAACACCCTGGATCTGCAGGAAGGCGCAAGCATTGCCATCGGCAATATCTTCGGCGACATGATGCCGAAGAAGAAAAAGAAGAAGAACATGAAGGTGAAGGATGCCCGGCGGGTGCTTACCGAGCAGGAAGCACAGAACCTGATCGACATGGATCAGGTAACCAGCGAAGCGCTGGAAAACGCCGAGCAAAACGGCATCATATTTATCGACGAAATTGATAAAATCGCGTCGGGCTCCAGCTATAAGGCGGGGGCCGACGTATCGAGAGAGGGCGTGCAGCGGGATATTCTTCCCATTGTAGAAGGAAGTGTAGTCAATACGAAATATGGCCCTGTAAAAACGGACCACATCCTGTTTATCGGTGCAGGGGCGTTCCACATTGCCAAGCCCACGGACCTGATTCCGGAGCTGCAGGGGCGTTTTCCCATCCGCGTGGAGCTGGAAAACCTGACGAAGGAAGCCTTTGTACAGATTCTTACCGTTCCGGAGAACGCGCTTCTCAAGCAGCACAAAGCGCTGCTTGAAACCGAAGGGGCGGAGATTACGTTTACAGACGGCGCGGTGGAGGAAATCGCCACCATGGCGTATTTAATGAACGAGCAGTCAGAAAATATCGGAGCCAGGCGGCTGCACACGATTATGGAGCAGCTGCTGGAGGATATTTCCTTTAACATCCCCGAAATGGATGAAAAAACCATCGTTATCGACGAAGGGTATGTAAAGGAAAAATTCGAGGATAAGGTTCATTCCGTAGACATAGATCGGTTTATTTTATGATATCGGCGTCGGACGGCTGCCGGGTGAGGGACTCTGGCGGCGCAGCGGCGTAGTGAACGCCGCAGGAACCTGCGGGACGAATAAAAAGTAGACTTGAGGTTATAGCATTGGCAAGTAAGTAATTTGACGGAGGATGGAGCTATGGCAAAGGAATTATTGGAAAAGGTCCGGAAGTTAAATTGGATGCTGCAGCAGAGCGTGGAAGGATTTTTTTCTTTCAATGAGCTGTGCGCAATTTTAAGCGAATTGATGGATGCGAATATCTATATCGCGAACAAGAAAGGCAAGGTAATCGGCGTACACTATAAAATTCGCTCTGACAGCTCTACGATTACCGATCCCGAGACCGGAAAGGAGCGCTTTCCCAACGAGTACAACGAGGAACTTCTGCGCATTACAGAAACGATTATCAATTTGAAAGAAGAGGATGTTTTAGAAATATTCAAGTACGATTACGACACCTGCGACAAATTGCACTGCGTGGTTCCCATCTGGGGCGGCAAAGAGCGCATGGGCACGATGATTATGTCGCGCTATTCCCCGGATTTTACCGACGAGGACGTGGTGCTTGCGGAATACGGCGCTACGGTCGTGGGGCTTGAAATCGAGCGGCGCAAGGCGCTGGAAGCAGAAGAGGATGAAAGGAAGCTGACCGTGGTGCGCATGGCCATCGGAACGCTTTCCTATTCCGAGGCAGAGGCTGTCAAGCAGATTTTCAACGAGCTGGAGGGGACAGAGGGATTGCTGGTGGCAAGCAAAATTGCAGACCGCTCCGGAATTACCCGCTCGGTAATCGTCAACGCCCTGCGGAAACTGGAAAGCGCCGGCGTCATCGAATCGCGCTCCCTGGGCATGAAGGGCACGCATATCAAAATTGTCAACAGCAAATTTAAGGAAGAACTCTCAAATATGAACTGAGCGGGAACGAAAGGGCCTCCGTCTGCATATGCTGTGGCAGACGGAGGTTTTTTATGGAAAGACGACGGGCGAGAGGCAGGTACAAAAAAAGAACTGCAGACAGGACGGCGGTCCGGCGGTATCTTCTGTTTTGCTGCTGCCTTTGCGTTTTAGGGATTCTTCTGACCGCGACAGGCGGCGTTTTAGGCCCTGCTATCAGCTCTGCGGCGGAGCTGCAGGTGCGCAATATGATTACGAAAAGCATTAACCAGGCAGTGGCGGAGGAAATGCTTTCAGGGGAAATCAGCGGGCAGCTGATTCAGGTGCAGACGGGTGCGGACGGGCAGGTGACGATGATTCAGGCCGATACCATAGCGATGAACCGCATGGCGGCCAGCCTGACAGGCCGCATACAGGAAAGAATTACAAGCCTGGGGGAGGAGAGTATAGCCATCCCCTTCGGAAGCGTGTTCGGCAGCCAGCTTTTATCTCAGATCGGTCCGAAACTGAAATTGAAGGTCGTTCCTATCGGGGCGGCGGAAGTGGGCTTTAAGACGGAATTTGAAAGCTCTGGCATCAACCAGACCAGGCACCGCATCTATCTGGAGGTCAGCAGCACGGCTCGGATTCTGGCGCCGTTTTCCCTCGCAAAAATCCAGACCAGCGATGTGATTTTAGTGGCGGAAACCGTAATCGTCGGCGATGTTCCGCAGTCGTATGTATTCGTTCCGGAAAATGATATTTTAGACGGCCTGGACAGCGGTATGGAATAGCTGTCGGGTCTGGACAACGATACGTAAAATTGATATAATTGGAAATACTGATGCAGGGATCAAAAATGAGCGCAGACAGGAGGATGCCGATGATAAAATTCGGAGAAAACAACGAAGTCATTCAGCAGGAAGACGGCAGGGCCATATTGGTGGGCCTGCAGCTGTCCGAAGAAATCGACCGTTCCATGCAGGAACTCTGGGGGCTTGCTGAGGCGGCTGGCGTTACAGTGCTTGGCGAACTGGTGCAGAGCAAGGAGCGGCCGGATACGGCGACGCTGATCGGAAAGGGCAAGGTGGAGGAACTTGCAGAGCTCTGCGCCAATATGGAGGCCGACACCGCGATTTTCAACGACGAGCTTTCCGGCATGCAGCTGAGAAACCTGGAGGAGCGCCTGCAGGTGCGGGTAATCGACCGCACGATCCTGATTTTAGATATCTTCGCTTCGCGGGCCATTTCCAGAGAAGGCAAACTTCAGGTAGAGCTTGCGCAGCTGCAATACCGGCTGCCCCGGCTGATGGGCTTTGGAAAGTCCCTGTCGCGGCTGGGCGGTGGCATCGGGACGAGAGGCCCCGGAGAAAAGAAGCTGGAAACTGACCGACGGCACATTCAAAAGCGCATGGACGACATCCGCAGGGAACTTGCACAGGTGAAGGAAAACCGCAGCGTACAGCGGCAGAAGCGGCAGCGTTCACAGCTGCCAGTAGTGGCGTTGGCAGGGTATACCAATTCCGGAAAATCCGCGATTATGAACCGGATGATGGCCATGACCGAAAAGGAAGAAAAAGCGGTGCTGGAAAAAAACATGCTCTTTGCCACGCTGGATACGGCGCAGCGGCTGGTAACGCTGGACAGCCATCAGGAATTTATTCTGATTGATACCGTAGGCTTTGTCAGCAGACTGCCGCATTCGCTTGTCAAAGCGTTTAAGGCCACGCTGGAGGAGGTGCTGTTTGCCGATTACATCCTGCACGTAGTGGATGCCTCTTGCGGGGACCCGTCGTTTCACACGCAGGTAACGGAGCGGGTATTGGAAGAAATCGGCGCCGGAGATAAAGAAGCCCTCATGGTATATAATAAGATCGACTTGCTGGAAGATCGCTCGTGCCTGTTCGAGGCGGGAAAAAACGCCGTGGCGGTATCGGCAAAGACGGGCGAAGGCTTTGAGCTGCTGGTAAAAAAAATTCAGGATGCTCTGTTTGGCGGGCAGCAGATGGTAAAGCTGCGCATCCCCTACGACCGCGGCGATTTGTCGGCGTATCTGTGCCAGAAAATGAAGCCTGCGCGCATGGAATATCGGGAAGATGGCACCTGCTTTGAAATCCTGCTTTCTGCAGAAGACCGCAGCCGGTTTGCCGAGTATGTAAAGGATTGGGATCTTCCGCAGGCATAAAGAGCGGCGAACGCCTGGGGTTTTCGTGGAAGAGGCGGAGACTCTTTCTGCACACAGGGAAAGAAAAAGATATGACGATAGCAGACAGAAGGGACGGAAAAAGGAGGGCCTCATGGTTCGTTACAGCACGATTTGCAAAAGTGGACAGGCAGAGCAGGTAATCGAGCGCTCCCGGTTTATCGGCCATGCGCATCCGGTGCAAACCCGGGAAGAGGCGGAAGCCTTTATCCGCGAAATCCGGGCGCAGTATCGCGACGCTTCGCACAATGTGCCGGCGTTTGTCCTGGGCGAGAAATTTCAGCAGCAGTGGGCAAGCGACGACGGAGAGCCCCAGGGGACGGCTGGCGTTCCTATGCTGCAGATGATGGTAAAGGAAGGCATTACCGATGTCGTTCTCGTAGTAACCCGCTATTTTGGCGGAATTAAGCTGGGCACCGGCGGACTGGTGCGCGCCTACACCAATACGGCGAAGCTGACGTTGCAGGATGCCGGCATCCGTCAGGTAAAGGATCTGACGGTGTTGCAGGTTGCCATGGACTATACGTATTTAGGAAAGCTGCAGAACGCGGAAAAGGACAGCCCCTTTGCCATTGTGGCCACGGAATTCAGCGATGTGGTGACTGCCACGCTGCATACGCAGCCCGAGGATGTCCAACAGGTAAAGGCATTTCTTTCGGAGCTCACCGGCGGCAGTTTTCGCCTGCTGCAAGAAGAAGAAATCCTGGCGTAAACGGGCGGTTTCTGTGAATTGAAGTAAGGCGAAGAAATTTTTTGTAGAATTACTATAAATTTATCATTGACAATATAAAAGAGCTGTGATAGTATTATATACGGTTCGTTAAGTAAGACAAGTATTCCAAGGTAGCTCAATGGTGGAGCACTCGGCTGTTAACCGATAGGCTGTGGGTTCGAGCCCCACCCTTGGAGCCAACAGTTTTATAGCGGTTTCAAGGGAAAGCCAAAGAGGCTGACTGCCCTTGAAGCCGGAGCTTTTCAGCTGAATGTCCGGAAAAAAGGCTTGCATGCCAGATAAAAGAAAGCTTTTTTATATCAAAGATGCTGTCGGACAAGAAAAAACAAAAAAGTTGGAAAAAAATTAAAAAAGAGCTTGACATAAGAATACAATATCTGTATAATAAGTAAATGTGCCGAGCAAGAAAAAATCAGAATACAACGATTACCTGGGCGTTTAGCTCAGCTGGGAGAGCATCTGCCTTACAAGCAGAGGGTCATAGGTTCGAGCCCTATAACGCCCACCACACATGGCCTGGTAGTTCAGTTGGTTAGAATGCCAGCCTGTCACGCTGGAGGTCGACGGTTCGAGCCCGTTCCAGGTCGCCAACTTTCTGATTTTAGATCGCGAAGCGTGCTGGCGTGGCTCAACGGTAGAGCAGCTGATTTGTAATCAGCAGGTTGTTGGTTCGATTCCGATCGCCAGCTCCAATATTGTGGAGGGAT
>CATJIF010000051.1 GCA_949740445.1 uncultured Peptostreptococcaceae bacterium
AAGTTTTTAAAAAGGGCGCCGATTATAAAGGTGTAAGGCAAGAAGAAACGGGTGTTTGAAAATGTATACATTTCCAAACACCCGTTTGAGGTTTTTGCACATGGAAGAATCCCTTAATTTTCAATGGGTTTCAGCTTTTCTTTTTTTGGCAAAATGCCCTTTGCAATCGCGCGTTTGGAAGTTTTCCAAACACAGTCAGAGCGCTCATCTGCCTGCATATTAGCCGATGCGTTTTAAAATAAAAAACTGCCGTTTTCGCAATCGTTTTACGTTTGCCAAAAGCAGCAGCTTCTTATTCTCTCTATGTTGTTACGATAAGAGCCTCCCTAATGTCTCCTGCGCCCAACCTTCCATCAAGTCTTTCGATTTACATACATAGTAAAAGTGTTCTCTCCTATGCCCAGTCCGTACGTCTCGTTTTATGGTGCTCCCCCTGCATACCGCCTGAAACCGCTTGCCATTTCCCGCTGTTCATAGTATTATTTGTAAGGTATTTGCTCTGCCCACCTTCGACAATAGATGCACATAGTCGATGCGTGCGACATTGCATCGCCCCAATGTACCGTTTGGTTGCCAACAGGCGTGCACGCCTTGAACGTCAGGATATACACGATATAATCGAGGTTTTTTATGCAGAAAAAATTGAACTTCGCCTACAGCTGCTGCCAGGGCAGCTACTGGATGATCTATGCACCGCTGTGCAGCTTCGCCTCTGTATTTCTTTTAGCAAAAGGCTATTCCAATTCCGAAATCGGCGTGGTATTTGCCCTGTCCAACATCCTTGCAGCGCTGCTCCAGCCTGTAGCCGCCGACGTTGCCGACCGCAGCCGAAGGTTTTCGGTCATCGACGTGGTCCGTCTGTTTACGCTTGCGATTCTCGCCGCCACGGGCGGAATTTTCCTTCTGAAAGGCCGTTCCCTGCTGCTGTCTCTGACCTGCATCGCAGCCATGTCCTTACATATTTCGCTGCAGCCCCTGATTAACACCATCCCCTTCCGACTGTCCGAAACCGGCTATGTGGTCGGCTTTGGCCTTGGCCGAAGCATCGGTTCTGCCTGCTATTCCCTCGCAGTCTTTCTTCTGGGCGTTCTGGTGGATTTTCTCAGCGAAAGCGTTCTTCCTCTGGCCTCGATCTTCTCTACCCTGCTGCTCCTTGCAAGCCTCCGGTTTACCAATCGGGCATGGAAAAGCTGCACCTTGCCAGGCGGCACGGCAGCCGCTGCTCAAAAGGAAAAAGACCAGGACATCAGCCTCGTGGTCTTTTTGAAAAAACACAAAATCTTTTTTGTGATAAACATCGGCATCTTCAGCCTCTACATCTCGAATTCTGTGCTGAACAACTACATGGCGCAGATTGTCAGCAGCGCGGGCGGCTCCCATCAGGACCTGGGAAGAATCCTCTCCCTCATGGCTCTCCTGGAAATCCCTGTGCTGGCGTGCTTCCACCAGCTGAAACGCCGGTTTTCCTGCCAGTGCATGATTGTAATTGCTGCCTTCTTTTACATTGTAAAGACATTCCTGTGCTATGCGGCTTCTTCCGTCGCGCTGATTTACGTGGCGCAGGTCTTTCAGATGTTCTCCTTTGCGCTTCTGCTGCCCTCTATGGTCCACTTTATCGACCAGATCATGGAGCCCGGCGAAGCCGTAAAAGGGCAGGCGTTTTACATTACTTCGACCACCGCAGCCAACATCGTTGCCTCTCTGGCCGGCGGCGGGATTTTAGACGTATTGGGCGTAAAGCCCCTGCTTCTGATCTCCCTTGCCTTTTCCGCAGCAGGAACCTTGCTCATCGCCGGTTTTATCGGCAAAACCCGTCAGGCGTAAATCGTTTCTATTCGCAGCCCATAGTCGTTCAGCACTCAAGCCGCCGCTTTGTTTCGATGTCAAATAGATGAAGCGCCTTTTCCTCTGCCCACAGCCGCATCGTTTCGCCCGCCTGCACCTGCGGCGGTTCCAAACTGCGCAAAACGAAGGTTTTCTGCCCCGCCTGCGCATAGATGTAATACTCGGCGCCGGTATATTCTACGAATTGCACGCTACCTTCCGCAGAGAATCCCGTACCGGACAATCGTGCATCAGAACCTCCCGTACCGCGCAGGTCTTCCGGGCGTATGCCTGCGATTACCCTCCGCCCGTTCCGCTCTATTTCCGAGAAATTCATCGGCGGTGTTCCGATAAAGCCTGCCACGAAGGTATCGGCGGGTTTCGCATAGATTTCCTCAGGCGTCCCCACCTGCCGGATAACGCCTTCCTTCATCACTACGATCCGATCCGCCATGGTCATCGCCTCGGTCTGATCGTGAGTCACGTAAATAAATGTCGCCTCCAGCTGCCTGTGCAGCAGGCAGAGCTGCACCCGCATATCGCCCCGCAGCTTAGCATCCAGATTGGAAAGAGGCTCGTCTAACAGAAATACCTGCGGCCGTCGCACCATGGCCCTTCCCAACGCCACCCGCTGCTTCTGTCCGCCGGAGAGCTGCCCCGGCTTGCGCTGCAACAGCCCTTCGATCTGCAAGAGCCTTGCGGTTTCCAAAATCCGCTCCTTTCTCTCCTCTTTTGCGATCCCCTTCATCTTCAGCCCGAATTCCATGTTCTTAAATACGCTCATGTGCGGATACAGCGCATAATTTTGAAATACCATGGCGATATCCCGTTCCTTTGCGCTGATGTGTTCTACCTGCTCCTGCCCGATGCAAAGCGTGCCCGAGGTGATGCGTTCAATGCCTGCAATCATGCGCAAAACCGTGGATTTTCCGCAGCCCGACGGGCCGACGAACACCACGAATTCCCCGTCGCGGATAAACAGGCTGAAATCGTTTACCGCGCAGACGCCTCTCTCATATTCCTTCGAAATCCCCTTAAGCTCTACCGATGCCATTGTTATCCCCCTTATTCTGAACAGGCGCCTTCCGCAAAGCACACGGGATCTGGCCGCTTTTCCCATGCGCGCAGGCCCGCGACAACTGCCGCAGCAGCGGCAGGGCTTGCGATTGCTGTCCGCCACAGAGCCTGCAAAAGCTCTGCGTCCGGCATTCTTTTCTCCTGCGCCAGATATTCGCCCAACCCTTCTCCTGCCGCTTTGATCGCAGAAGCCCAGAAGGAAAGGTCCGACCAGGCCCCTGGCAGGCATCTTTGCGGAATGTAGACGGGCAGTCCCTTTGCCCGGTACAGTCCCCACACTAACAGCAGCGAAGCGGCTGCCGCCACAATTCGAACTGCGAAACGTTTGCTTCCTTTATATAATCCTGCGGCAGAAAAGAGTCTTGCGGCGACCCAGATGACAGCGGCCCAGAACGGCAATCCCAGCCACGCTTTCATACACGCCAGCAGTTCGTCGCAGCGAAGCGTCAGCTGTACCTTTGCCGGACACAGCCGCAGCAGCTGTTCCAGCGCACGCTCTGTTGCAAAAGAGCTCCTGCGAAAACCAGCTCCGCCAAAACTGGCAGTGCCTCCGCCTGTGGCCTCCTTTCCTGCAGTGCTATCCGCAGCGCCGTCTTCCATTGCATCGCCCAGCCACAGCTCCAGGCGGTCAAAGGCCGCCGGGCCACTTCTTTGCGCCTGCGCCCTGCTCATGTGCACTACAGCATCGCCTCCAGCGATTACGCGCTCCACCCGGTACCACTCGCCGCACAGCTTCATTCGATATCCTTGCGCCTCTGTCGTTCCCCACAGCGCATAGGCCGCTGTCTCCGGCAGCATGCAGCTTTCCTCAGGCAATAAAAACCGCGGGCTGTTCTCTCCGCAGTAGAAAATCACATCCGTCTGCGTGGCTCTGCCTATCGTCGGCTCAGAAACCTCCTGGCCGGCACTGTGCGTCCAGGCGGTATAGGCCGGCTGCACGGTATCAGCCGCCTGCTCTTGCCGCCGTTTCTCGATGGCATAAAATACGTGTGCCGCCGAAATCCCGTTCTCCGACAATCGCAGCTGAACCAGACCGCGGCAGTCGCTTTCCGCTCTCGCCAGTGTTGTTTTTGCCATAAAAAAAGAGCACAGGCAGAGGGCTGCGGCAATTCCGAAAGCGGCCAGGCGCCTGCATTTCAGTATCTTCCACACTTCCTGTAAGTTCCGCGTTTTCACAGCAGCGACACCTCCCGTATCCGGTCGCCCGCCTGCACTGGTTTATTGCTCTGGGCGATTACTGCTTCCGAAAGCCCCTCCTGGATGGCGGCCTTTGTTCCATCCTGAGCCAAAAGCGTTACATCGACGCGCACCGCCCGGCGCACTGTTCCTAAAATGCTGTCGCTGTCCTCCGCTACCAACACGTAATACTGCGAAGCCCCTCCCCTCAGGGCGCTGAGAGGAATCGTTACATCGTAGCGGTCGGTTGCAAAGGTGTGGCTTATTGTAACCGGCGAGCCGCAGGCCAGGCGGTTTTCTTCGGGCAGAAGCACCGTTACCCGCACAGCTTCTTCAGACGGTTCTCCTGTGCCGTACACCTGCTGCACCGACTGCACGCGCAGCCCCTCAATCGGCAGCTGTTTTCCCGCCGGCACTGCAGAAACAGTGTCGCCCACACGGATGTATTTTGCCTCTTCTGCTGTAAAGTCCGCCTCAACCAAAAGCCTGCCGTCATCGGGCAGAATTGTGCACAGCCAGTCCGCAGGCGCATTTTTTCCAGCCTGCGCCTGGATGGTTCCCACGAAGCCGGACACAGGGCTTGCAATAATGCCCCCGCTTTCACAGATCGCTGAAAGCTGCGCCTCTTCTTCTCTTTTTTCTTCCATGGAAAGCGCTGTCAAACCCTGTTGAATGCCCGAAAGCTCGCGGGCCTGCGCAAGCTGCCTCTCCGCCTGCGCAAGCTGCGCGCCGGCATCCTCGATTTCCCTCAGGTCGCTCTGCAAGGAAATCCCCCCGTTTATGCTGCGGTTAAACGCGTCGTCCTCCTGCGCCCTCTGCAGCCTTCTGCGCGCCTCACAAACCGCCTGTTCCGACGACGTTACCCCTGTCGAAATCTCCGCCTGCTGCATCGTAAGCTCCAGTTCCGCAAGCTGCCGCTGCACCTGTGCAAGCCTCTTTTCCGCTTCTTTCGCATCCACGCAAAACAATGGGTCTCCTGCATCTACCTTCTGTCCGGCAGATGCGCAGACCTCGCGGAGCAAAAGCCCGCTACCGCCGTTCACGTACTCCTGATCCAGCGCCGTTACGCGGCCCTCCGCTGAGGCGAAATAGCTCAGCGTTCCCCCTGTCGCCTGCGCCGTCGTTACCTGCGCCACACTGACGGAATCCGCTGCCCGCGAAACGCTGGTTAAGAGCAGCATCAGCGCAAAAAATCCCACAAACAACCGCCTGTACCGTTCCAATGTCGGCTCCCCCTCTCTCATTTTTCTCATCGCTGCCTGCCCGGTTTGCTGCCTTCTGCTCTTTTGCCCGGCCCGGCGCTTTCTGTCCCTCACTCCTTTAACCCGGAAGCGGAAATCCCCTCTTTTAAGTACTGCTTTCCCATCAGGAATACCAGAAGCGGCGGAAGCAGCGTTACGGCAGAGGCCGCAAGCGATACCGCCGCCTGTCCAGCGCTCTCGCCTGGAGAAAACAGAGACAGCGGCCACAGCCACCGGTCTTTTAGAAATGTCAGCGGCTGCTCGATGGCGCTCCAGTGTTCCAAAAATCCCAGCACTGCGGCTGAGGCAATGCCGGGCGCCCCTAACGGCAACCCGATGTGCCAGAATATCTGCCAGGGCCCGGCGCCGTCCAGCTGCGCAGCATCGAACAAGCTGCGCGGCACCGACTGGAAAAACCGGCAGATGATAAATACCGGAAAGGCGGAAAATATGCCGGGTAAAATGACAGCCCAGCGGGTATTTAAAAGCGACAGCTGTTCCAGCACCACGTAGTTGGAAACCATCGTCACCTGAAAAGGCATCAGCATCAGGGCGATGTACAGCGTAAACAACAGCTTCTTTGCAGGAAAGTCGTACATCGCAAAGCCCCAGGCTGCCGGCGCTGCTACAAGCAGCTGCCCCGCCAGTATCGGGAAGGTCAGCTTGCAGGAATTCCAGAACATAACGAAAAATTCGGGGCTGTCTAGCAGCAGCTTTAGATACCCGCGCAGGGTGGGATATTGGGCAAAGAGGAAAAATTCCGCGCTCCTGTCTCCGGAAAAGACAGATCCCATCGCCTGCGCCACCTCCGCATCGCTCATCAGCGAACCGGAAAGCAGCAGCAGAAGCGGCAGGATAACCGTTGCCGCAGCTGCCCAAAGCGCCGCGATGCAGGCCGCCCGTTCGATCTGTTGCATTTGTTTTATCAATCTGCAATCCCCGCTTTCCACGACTTCTGCAAGGCTAAAATCAGAAGAAAAATCACAAGCGCTGTCAGCACTGCCGCCGCATACAGCTTTTCCAGCTCCAGATCCGCAAACCAATGATTGAACAAATGCTGCAACATGTACATGCTGGTGTGGGGATACTCCCCTGCCACCAGATACGCCTCGCGAAACACTTGAAAGGAATTTAAGAGCGACAGCACGAAAATGGTAAACAACATCGGTAAAAGCTGCGGAATGGTAATGTAGCGAAAGCGAGCAAAGCCCCCTGCGCCGTCGATTTCCGCCGCCTGGTACAGCTCTCTGGGAATGCCCGAAAGCCCTGCCGACCAGAGCACCATGTCGTAGCCCGCATTTTTCCACAGGTAGCTGAACACTAAGACATAAAAGGCAGTCTCCGTCTCCATGCAGGCCGCCGGATGCCCAAACCACTGTAAAAACCACACATCCAGAAATCCGTTTTCGCAGAAAAACAGCTTCCAGATCAGCGCCACCGATGCTGCTGGCACCGCCAGCGGCAGTAAAAGCACCGTCTTTGCCACCTCTACCCAAGAGCAGGACCTGCAGGCTTCCGCGCTCAGCCGATGGGCGGCAGCGGCTAACAGAAGCGAAAGGGCTGTAAGCACAGGAATGCAAAGCATCACGAATTTCAGCGTATTTCCCGCCGCCAGGCGGAAGGCGGTGTTGTTCAGCACCGCCGCATAATTGGAAAGACCCGCAAACTTACCGCCCGCCGTAAAAAACGACCGCCGCAGTACATCGGCAAAGGGCAAAAGCACAAAGATGGCAACGCCCAGCAGGCTTGGCGCGATAAACGCCAGCCCTTCATTCCGAAAGATAGAGCTTTGTCGCTTCTTCAATGTCCTTCACCGCCTGCTTCAGACTTTTTTCGCCGCTGAAATATCCTTCCGCCTGTTCGCTGATCAGCTGCGCCAGCTGTTCATCTGCCAGATACGGCGTCTGCACCTGCCCTAACAGCGTTGCAAAGCGTTGCTTTTCCTCCGGAGTTACATCGCCGCCGCCCAGGCTTTCATTTTCGTCGTAGCTGTAACCTCCCATGCTGAAATAAATGTTTTCGTCAAAGTCCGCTGCCTGGCTTTTTAGAGCCTCCTCGTTTACCGGAAATCCGTCGTGGAAGGATTCGCTCTGCGCCTCCTGCGCCAGTGCCGTGCGGATAAAGGCCTCCGCAAGCTCCCTGTGTTCGCTTTTCGCGTTGATTCCCATCACCGATACAGGCCGGTACACCCCCTGCGCCTGCCCCGGCAAAAGGATGAGCTCTGCCTCGCCGCGCTGTCTTACGGCAGCGAACAGCGACATCAGCGAGCTCATGCTCTGCGGCTCGTACACCGTGCAGAGCGATCTTCCGAACGCCCAGTGAAACAGGTCGTCCGTATCCCTGAGATCCCCTGCCATTTCCGCGCCCGCATAGGTAACTGTCGACGCATCCAAAATCTGCTTCAGGCTGTAGAGATATTTCGACAAGCCTTCTTCCTGCAATCCATCCTGTGTAATCCAGGCGGGAGCACAGACGGGAAAGAAACATTCCATCAGCCGCTGCCCGGACTGCGTGCCGATCAGAGGCTGTTCCGGATGCGCCTGCGCCAGTGCTGCGAGAGCCTCCAGGCCAAGCTCTTCTATCCTCTGAAGTTCCTCCTGCTGCAACAGCTCGCGTTCGAGCAAAAGCACGGGTATCCTAAGCTTCATGGGAATCGCGCATACCTCTCCATCCGCTTCGTAGGTCCGCACTACGGTTTCATTCAGCTGGTTCTCTTTTTCTGCTGCCGCTAAAACATCGGACAGATCTGCTAATATTCCTTTTTCGATGTACGATGTTGCCGGAAGTCCGTCTAACAGCAGCAAGTCCGGCCCCTTGCCTGCGGCAAGTTCCGCGTTTAAGCTGCGGATCAGCTCCGAGGATGTGGCCGCCATCTCATCCCCGCCGATGGCCGTCTGTATGGTAACGCGGACATCGGGATGCTGCTGCTGGAACTCGCCTGCAACCTGGCGGAGGAAATTACTTTCTCTCAGGCTATATATGACAAGCTCCTCTTCCGGCACCGCCGGCACATCCGGATCGTAGCTGTAGCAGTAGAGATAGCTCTCCTGCATATTGCTGCCATAGAGATAATATACATCTCCCTGTTCGCTTTTTGCCATGGACAGGTTGCTGAAATACAGGGATGGAACGGACAGCGATGTAATCGTCGCGTCCACTACTCTCTCCCACAGTTCCCCTCCTGCCGCCATGTAAAAAATCCCGGAGCGGCTGCTCATGCACAGCGAGCCGTCGGCATCACAGAAAAGCATCATCTCCTGCAGCGTACTTTCGTAGGGAATGGAGCGCAATAGCTGACCGCTTTCTCCATCGTAGCATTCTACGGCAGAGGTTTCTTCGTTGACAGCGTAAACGCTGTTTCCTGCACTGGCTATGCCGTAATCTGCATGCCGCGGTCCGCCCAGCGTGCGCCGGAAGGTTCCGTCGCTTCCGTACTGCACGATTCCCATACCCATCTGCTGAAATACGAAATCCCCGTTATCCAGCACTGCCACCCCATAGATGTAGCTCGATTCTGTTCCGGGTACTCCTCCCTCTTTTGCCTTCCACTGAATAGGAATTTCTGTCAGCCTCCCATCCGCTTCCTGCCGGTATACATATGTGTTCTCGGTATCGGTATAGGTGATTGCCAGGAGATAGCGCGTTTCATTCGTATCGTAACATACGCGGCTCAGGTTCTCCTTCTGTGGCAGCGTAAAGCAGCGCTCCTGCAGCTCCCAGGTTTGTCCGCTATCCCGCGAGGTGTAACAGCGATAGCTGTTGTCCGGCTGCCCCTCTTCGTAGTATACTTCCAGGCTGCCGTCGCTTCGCATCAGCGGCCCGATGCTGCGGCCCGCTTCCGGCAGAGGCAGGCGCGCTTCCACATATCGCCCCATCGCCACATTCTGCGGCTGCGGCTGCGCTCCGCAGCCCGACACCCCAATCGCCAGGCAGAGGCACAGCAAAAATAGAATCCCCTGCTTTCGCCGGTATTTCTGCCGGTACCTCTTCTCAACTGCTTCTTGATATTGCAAGCCCTGTCTTGCATCCTGTTTCATGTCAAAACCCCTTTCTCTTGCGTTCTCTTTCCGCGCGCTCCTCCTCCGGACGAAGGCGATATGTCTTTTCCAGATGCCAAAGGCCTTTGGGGGCGTTTCCGCAGAACTTTATTTTCAATTATATCCGGAGTTTCTCTAAAAAGCCTGAAAAGAATCTCTAAAAAAACAGGAATTTTTTCGAGGTTTCTTAGAGATTTATGAGGTATAATAGACATCGCAACGCAATCGGCTTATGCCGCTTGCTCCTGCGTTCGCTTACACTCGCTTCGCTGCCCGTTTTGCCGGGCGAATCGGCGGCGCACGTTGCGCTTGCTTCTTCGGAAAAAAGGCGCAGCGTGGCGACCGGACAAGATTATGTAAAAGGGAAAACAGATAAGTTATGAGATTATTGATTATTGAAGATGATGAGGACCTCTGCCGCGCGATTTCTTACCATCTGGCGCGGGAGGGGTATGCGGCGGATGTCTGCCAGAGCGGCAGCGATGCCATGCACTATATCCGGCAGAATGCCTACCAGTTGATTCTTTTGGACCGGATGCTGCCCGGAGAGGATGGGCTGTCCATCCTGCGGCAGATGCGAAGCGCCGGCTTTCAGACTCCGGTTATCTTTATCACCGCGCTGAATGGTCTGGGCGACCGCATCGAGGGCCTGGATGCCGGAGCCGACGACTACATTGTAAAACCTTTCGATATGAACGAACTGTCTGCGCGCATCCGCGCCGTCAGTCGGCGGCCTGCCGACCTTTCCGCAGACAACAGCCTGCACTTTGCCGACCTTTCCTTTGATCGCGTCAGCCTGGAGCTCTCTGGTCCCAAAGCAACCTGCACGCTCTCCCGCAGAGAGGCGGAGCTTCTGTGCGCCCTGATCGAAGGCGGCGAAAAGGTACTGCCCCGGCCGACGCTGTTTTTCCGCGTGTGGGGTGCCGATGCCCCAGTAGAAGATGGAAACCTGGATAATTACATTCATTTTCTGCGTCGCCGGCTGTCTGCCGTAGGAAGCTGCGCCGCTATCCGCACAGTTCGCTCCGTCGGCTATTGTTTAAAAAAGAAGGAGGATGCGCCATGTTGATGCCCCTGCGCCGCCGCTTAAGCCTGCTGTGCGTTCTTGTAACGGGAATCCTGCTTGCCACCATGGCCGCCTTCCTCCTCTTTGTATCGGAAACCCAGCAGAACCGCCAGAGCGACATCGCCTTTCAAAACCATCTGAATGCCGTCGTTTCCCGGCTGCAAAGCAGCCACGTTGTCGACCATCTGTGGCTTTCGCAGCTGGAAAGTGCCAATCGTCTGGTCATCAGCATCCAGGATAACGGACTGCCGCTGCTGTTTCGCGGCTCGTACAAAACCGATACCCCGCGGGAAGCCCTCCTTGCTGCTACCGCGCAGACGGCCCTTACTTCTTACGGTATTGATTCCAACGCTGCGCCGCTTTCTTTTTCCACACCTCATCAGGTATCGTTTTCTCTGAACGGTGAAAACGGCGACCGCTATCAGGCAGCTGTCGCCGTTTTTTCTACTGGTTCTGGCTGGAAAAGCGTTCTCCTTCTGCACGACCGCTGCGAGGAGCTGTCGCAGCAGCGGCGATTCCGCCAGATCAGTTTTGCCTCGATCCTCTGCGCCCTGTGCCTTCTCTGCGGTTTCAGCTACTGGTTTGCAGGCCGCGCTATCCGCCCTGTGGAGGAAGCGCAGAAACGGCAGGCTGAATTTATCGCCGCCGCATCTCACGAACTCCGCTCGCCTCTGGCAGTGATTCAGGCCAGCGTTTCTGCCTTTGCTGATGCTTCTGTCTGCACATCGCCCGAAACGCCAGCGCAGCACCAAGTCTTTTTTGATGTAATCCACAGGGAATGCCGGCGCATGGCGCGCCTGGTCGATGACCTGCTCTTTCTTGCAAACAGCGACGCCGGTGCACGGCCCTTCTGCACAGAGCCTGTGGAAGCCGACACTCTGCTTATGGAAGTCTATGACAGCTTTCTTCCGCTGAGCACACAAAAAAAGCGCAAGCTTTTCCTCTCTCTTCCCGACGGCATATGCCCGCCGCTGCCCGGTGATCGCCAGCGGCTGTTTCAGGCGCTTTCCATCCTCATCGACAACGCTTTCGCCTACACCTGGGAAGGGGGACAGATACAATTATCTCTTTTTTACCAGCGCAAGGCTGTATGTTTTGCCGTCGATGATGACGGCATCGGCATATCTGATGTGGATAAAAAACGGGTGTTTGAGCGCTTTTACCGCGCCGATCCGGCGCGCAGCAAAAAAGAACACTACGGGCTGGGCCTGTCTGTGGCAAAGGAAATCGCCGAATGGCACGGCGGAACGCTATCGGTCTGCGACAGCCCGCTTCCCTCTGGCGCAAGTCCCTCGGTTTTTAAAGCTTCCGATGAACGTCTTCCTTTTCGCAGCGATTCCCACGCAGTTTCGCCTACCGGATACGGCGCGCGCTTTGTGCTGCGGCTGCCTCTTTCTGCGCGGGATAGC
>CATJIF010000052.1 GCA_949740445.1 uncultured Peptostreptococcaceae bacterium
CAGTTAAAAGAACTGTTCCGCCGCGCGCTGTCCGCAGACTGCTATCTCATGTCTGCCAACGCTATAACGGAGGACGGCCTCCTCTACAACGTGGATGGACGCGGAAACCGCGTTGCCGCTCTGACCTTTGGCCCGGACAGGGTTATCGTTATCGCTGGCATCAACAAGATTGTAACATCGCTGGACGACGCCGTGCGTCGCGTAAAGGAAGCTTCTGCGCCTCTGAACTGCCGCCGCCTGAATCAGGATACCCCCTGCACCCACACCGGCTTGTGCGCCGGCCGCACGGGCGGCATGGGTGCCGGATGCCGCGCCGAATCGCGCGTCTGCAACAGCTACGTGGTTACGGCGCGCCAGGGCGACCCCGACCGGATTAAGGTTATTTTAGTCAACGAACCTCTGGGCTATTAGCCCGGCTGTTTTGTGCGGCTTTCGCCGCCGGCCTGACTTCTCCGCCGGTTGGCTTTGGCCACCATCCTGTTATTTCCTGCCGCCCTGTGGCCCCATCAGCTCCATCAGCTGTTCCCAGCTGTCCGTCGGCGCATGGCAGGTTCCCTGGCGGCAGTAGTAAAACATCACCTCTTGTTCCGGAATGGGATAATTGACGGTGGCCGGGACAAGCTGCGCCAGACTGCTTTCGTTGTGGCAGGTCTTTACCAGGATGGTGCCGCCCTCAGAAGAAAGCTGCAGCAGTTTTTTGCGAAGCCTTTGAGGAATTTCTTCGGCTGCAACGCAAATCAGCTGCCAGGAAGGGTATACTTCCTCGATAGCAGCAGCGGCAGCAAACGTGCAGCTGGTGAAATCGCTCTCCTCCGCACTGCTTCCGGCGCTGCGCCCTGCCATAAAGCACAGCTGCCTCTGCGCTGCTCTTCGGAAGTGTTCTCTTCCTGTCAAATGCCACAGCCGGATCAATACCAGCGCTGTTACAGAATTGCCGGATGGCATGGCCCCATCGTAAATCTCTTTCGGGCGGCTGATCAGCTGCTCGCTTTCCGAAGAATACAGAAAATACCCTCCCTTTTCCGGATCGGAAAACAGCTCCTCGATCAGCTCTGCCAGACGCACGGCCTCTTTCAGCCAGGCGGCATCCCACGTTGCTGCATAGAGCTCCAGCAGCCCCCACGCACAGCAGGCGTAGTCCGCAAGCTGGCCGTCTACGGCCAGATCGTTATCCTTCCACCGCAAAAATAGCCGTCCCTGCGCCCCGGTCATCACCTCTGTAAGAAATCCTGCCAGCTTCTGCGCTGCTTGCAGGTAGCCGGGGGTTTGCAAAACGCGCCAGGCGCGGGAAAGGGCTGCCAGAGCCATGCCGTTCCACGCGGCCAGTATCTTTTCGTCGCGGTGTAAAACGCATCGCTGCTTCCGGTAGCTGTACAGCGCTTCTCTGCTTTCCTGCAACAGTGCTTTTGGTGCGTCTGCCATTTCTTCGTCCGCGCCGATCTTTGGCCTCGCGCTGCTCTCTTCACCTGTCTCTGTTACTTCTTCATCTGCCCCTGTCTTTGGCCTCGCATCCCCTGCCGCATGTGCAGCTGCTCCTTCTGTTCCGGTTATCGCATCGTTTGTTCGGCTATCGTCAATATACAATATATTCTTTCCTTCAAAATTCCCAGCCTCGGTAACGCCGTAATAGCGGCAGAAGTCCTCTGCCCTCTCCGCGCCCAAAACGCTGAAAATCTCCTGCCGGGTAAAGGTGTAATACTTTCCCTCTTCTCCGTCGCTGTCGGCATCCTGGCCGCAGAAAAAGCCGCCGCACGCCCCGCCCAGCTCCGTCATCATATAGCCGAGCGTCCTCTCTGCCACGCAGCGGTACAATCCCCGCTCCGTTATCTCATACGCCTCTATATAGGCTATCGCCAATAAGCTGTTATCGTAGAGCATCTTCTCGAAATGGGGAATCCGCCAGCGTTCGTCGGTTGCATAGCGGGAAAAGCCACCGCCGACGTGATCGTAAATCCCGCCCTGATACATCTGCTTCAGCGTATGCTCTGCCATGTACAGCGCCTTTTTCGCCATCAGGGCGTTTTCCCTTTCCGAAGCACCTGCGGCCCTCCGGATGCACGCGTCCTCTTGCCGGGCAAGGCGCAGCAGAAACCAGAGCGTATGCCCCATGGGAAATTTCGGTGCCCTGCCGAAGCCGCCCCAAAGCGGGTCGAAGCGCTTCCACAACAGCCCTGCCGTTTGGAGCAAATGCTTTCGGCAAACCGGTGCACCTTCTTTGCCACCTTCGCTTTCTTCCCCCTCCTTTTTCAGAAAGGCTGCCAGCTCATCTCCTGTGGCGATTACCCTGCCGCGTTCTTTGCACCACATGCGGCGGACCTCCTCTGCTAATTCCATAATTCCCCACTGCCCGAAGCGGCTGTGTTTGGGCAGGTAAGTGGCGGCAAAAAATGGCTTGCGCTCCGGCGTCAGAAGCACCGTCAGCGGCCAGCCACCACTTCCGTGCAACATCTGGCAGGCCTCCATATACACGGCATCCACATCCGGCCGCTCCTCCCTGTCGACCTTGATGCAGATAAACGTTTGATTCAGTTGTCGAGCTGCCTCCTCATCCTCGAAAGATTCGTGTGCCATCACGTGGCACCAGTGACATGTACTTTATTCCAGACAGTCGTCAGCTGTACCCAATCGAGAGAAATACCGGCTTATCCGCCTCTGCCGCTTTAGCAAACGCCTCGTCTCCCCACGGATACCAATCCACGGGATTGTGCGCGTGCTGCAGCAGATATGGGCTTTTTTCACCGATCAGTCGATTGGGCCGCATCGTTAGCTTGTCCACAATACCACCTCCTTTACAAACAAGTATTTCTGACAGTATTGTTTCCTGGCTGCTGCAAATGATACCCTGCCGACGCATTTTCCTGTTTTCAGCAATGTCAGGCTTCTCTTGCGGCAGGCGACAGGCAGTCAGTTGCGCAATTCATCCGAGGTGCACCGTGCAAAAAAATCACTTGCAGGCTTCTGGCATTTATGCTATTATATATGTACAATAGAATTCTCTACTGGACAAAGTTGTGTCCGCACATGAGAAGTTTTGCTTTTAAAAGAGCTGCACGGGCGGCGCATCAAAGTGGAAATTTCGAAATGTGCGAAAAACCAAATGAACTTATAGTACGGCGCACTTTCGAAGGTAGCGCCGTTTTATATTGTGCAGACCGTATGCAAAAGGAGGAAGACCGTATGTTTAAGAAAAAAAACATTGATATCGTCGGAGTCCAGATGGATCTCGGTGCTGCTACCCGTGGCGTCTGCATGGGGCCCATGGCCATCCGCTACGGCGGCATCTGCGATGGCCTTCGTGAGCTGGGCTACGAGGTTTGCGACAAGGGCGACATCATCCAGCTGCCGGAGGGTGCTACAAAAGAATCTCTGAGAAACTACGAACAGGTGATCGACGTCAACCGCCGTCTCTACGACTCGGTTTCGGAAACGCTTGCAGCCAACCGGTTTCCCGTTATCTTGGGCGGCGACCACAGCATTGCTTCCGGAAGCATCTCTGCGGTTTCCAAGCACTACAAGAACATCGGCATCATCTGGATTGACGCCCACGGCGACTGGAACAACGAAGAAAGTTCTCCCAGCGGCAATATGCACGGCATGCCCTTTTCTGCTGTCTGCGGCTACGGCCCGGAGTGCATGGTGGATTTCGGACAGGGCCCTGTGTACGTAGATGTCAGGCACTGCGTGCAGATCGGCGGCCGCGATATCGACTCGGCAGAGCGCATCCGCATGAAAGAAGCCGGAGTTACTGTATTTCCCATCAACGTTATTGATAAATTAGGCATGGAAGAGGTCATCCGCAGGGCCATCCACATTGCCGGAAACGGCACGGAGGGCATCCATTTAAGTTTCGATGTCGATGCCATTACGCCGGAAGCCGCTCCCGGAACCGGAACCATCGTCCACAGCGGCCTGACGGTGCGCGAAGCCTTCCTGGCTGTGGAAACGCTGGCCGAAAGCGGAAAACTTCTCGCCGTCGACATGGTCGAGGTCAATCCCATTTTGGACGAACGGAACAAGACCGGAATTCTCGCCTCTGAGCTTGTGCTTTCAGCTCTGGGCAAGGTCGTATATTAAGAGTACAACCAAGAAACCATATTGTAACACGACGAAGCCGGCTCAGGAATCTCCTGGCCGGCTTTGTCGTTGGTTGTTTTTGGTAATTTTGTTGTACGCAATTGCTTATGGTTCTGTGACAGCATTCTTGCCTGCACGGCCGTAGAGCGTTACAAGGCACAAGCCGCAGATGCCTACGATGCCGTAGATCAACCGAGAAAATACGGTCATGCTGCCGAATAAAAATGCCACCAGGTCAAACCGGAATAAACCGATCAGCCCCCAGTTGACCGCTCCTATAATCGCGATCGTCAATGCGGTATAGATCAACCCTTTTCCCATGGCTGAACCTCCCTTCTCCGGCGCAAACAGCACCGGTATTTCAGATGATTCCGTGCCGAAAGCTCGCACACTTCCGACACTGTTAGTATGGAAAGAGCGCCGCGCATTATCCCTGCCGCATTTTATCAAAGCCGGAAGCATTTTCCGGCTTAAAATTCAAATTCCATCCCGAGTAACGACGGGCTGTTTGTTGCCCTCGGAGCCGTCTAAAGTTCGACCACGGTTCCCACCTGCTGCACTTGCGCTTCGTCGAGGGCAAGCTTTGCCGCCGCCAGGTCCAAAAGCGCCATGCCCGTGGCATCGAAGATGGTGATATCCTCTGCACGCAGCCGTCCCTCAATCTGCCCGGTCAGAACCTGGCCGATTTCGCCTAAAAAACCGTCCTCTGCCAGGCATCCGCTCTTATGTGCAAGCTCGCATTCGCCCACATCGAAGCACTGCGTCCGGTCGTCGCCAAACACCCGTGCCCCGCGGAAAATCTCGGGGTCGATTTCTTCCTTGCCCGGCATATCCGCGCCGATGCAACTGAAGTGCGTTCCCTGCTTTACCCATTCTGCCCGGATCAGCGGTGTTCTCGCCGGCGTTACTGTAATGATGATATCGCTGCTTCTGACGCCTTCCTCCACCGTACTGCATCCGATGAATTCAATGCCTGCGGCATCGACGCCCAGTTCCTCCGACAACCGCGCTGCAATGGAAGCGGCAAACTGCTTTGCACGCTCTGCGGAAAGAGGATCGGCAATGCGCACGGTCTTAATCTGCGGCAAAAGCAGAAGCGATGCTGCAATCTGATAGGGTGCCTGTCCGCCAGCGCCTAAAATCATCAAATTTTCTGCATCTTTTCTGGCCAGCGCCTTCGCCCCAATGGCCCCGGCGGCTCCGGTGCGCATGCAGGTGATGTAGCCGCCCTCTAAAATTCCCAGGGGCATGCCGGTAGTCGAATCCGAAACCATAACGATGCCGCTGAGGTCCGGCAGGCCCTTCTGCGCGTTTTTCGAAAACCAGTTGACCATCTTCAGACCGTGAATTCCCTGCGTGTTGATGCATCCGGATTTGATATCCATGTCGGCTACCCCCGGCTCGAATTCGTGGCAGACCAGAGGCCATACGCAAACCTGCTTCTGCGCCTTGGCCCGGTATACTCCTTCCACTGCAGCGATCACTTCGTTCATCTTCAACAGGCCCCTTGTCTGCGCCCCGCTTAAAAACCGTATCTGACTCATTTTATTTTCTCCTTTCCGGCAAGCTTGCCAAAAAACCGCTGGTCTTTTCCAGCCCTTCCTGCAGCGTCTTCGAATCGAAGGCGTAGCCGATGCGGAAGCAGTATTCCAGGTCAAAGCACTCGCCCGGCGTGTAGAATACGCCGGTTTCTTTCAGCAGGCGCGTGCAGAACTCCCTCGACGGCAGCTGCGCATCGTAGTAGACCAGCGCCGTGTTTCCGCCCTCCGGCTTTACGTAGCTCACCCTCGGCTCTCCGTTTACCCAGCGGTCCAGAATTTCGCGGTTTTTCACTACGATTTCGCGGTTGCGCTTCCAGATGGCATCTTTATTTGCAAGCGCCAGCGATGCCAGCCGGTCGTCCAGCACGCCGCAGCTGATGGTATCGTAATCCCTGCGCTCTCTGCACAGGTTCAGCAGTTCCTCGTCCTTCGAAGCAATCCAGCCCAGCCGCAGGCCCGCCAGAGAAAATACCTTGGACATGCTGCTGACGCTGATGCCCTTTTCGTACAGGTCCGTAATGGAAAGCATGTAGCTGCCGTCTTCGGTAATGCCGCGATATACCTCGTCGTTCAGGACGTAGGCGCCGACGCTGCGGGCGATCTCCACAATGCGCTCCATATCCTCGCGGCTGATCATCGAACCGGATGGGTTGTTGGGACTGTTGATGGTAATCAGCTTCGTATTGGGCTTTACCATGGCGGCAAGCTGTTCGATGTCGGGAAGAAAGCGATGTTCCGGCGTCAGCTGCAATATGGAAACCTCCGCTCCCACGGAAGCCGGAATGGAATAGTGCTGCTGATAAGTCGGCGCCACGGAAACCATGTGATCCCCCGGCGACAGCAGGCTGATTAACACCTGATGGTTGGCACCGATGGCCCCGTGGGTGGGAATTACCTGCTGCGGAAGGATCTCCTGATACAGCGAAGCCACTCCGGCAAGAAATTCCGGAGAACCGTAAATGTGGCTGTAGGTTAAGCGCACATCGGACAGGCTGCAGAGAAAGCGTTCCTTATCCTCGCCGCACAGCTGCAGCAGCTCTCCTACCGTCAGGGAATCGACGCAGGTTTCGGCCAGATTATAGACCGCATCGTTTTCGTATTCGTTCATCCACTGCTCTACTTTAAAGGTATCAATTTTCATAGTCCTTGCTCCACTCCTTTGCATCTGTTTATATCGTTATATGTCTCTGCGCTTTATCGCAGCTGCTTCTTTATCTTTATCTTATCACAGTCGCCCTTTTGCTTTTTACGAATTTTCGGCTGTTTGATTGTGGTTTTCACAAATACAAAAAACAGGGCAGACGCCTGCATCGCTGCAAAATATCTGTCCTGTTTTGGTTGCGTCCACACTGCAAAAAGCGTTTTGCGCTGTTCTGCCCGAATGTGGACTGGTTTTCGGTTTATCCCGTTGACCGGCCGGTTACTCCAGCGTCAGGGAAGGCGCAGAATAGCTTCTTGCCGCCATTTCGCTGTTCAGCATGTAGAGGCCCTTGGCGTCGTCTCCGAACAGCTCCATCTTCTTAATCATGTCTTCGGCGTTCTTTTCTTCTTCGCCCTGCTCCTTGACAAACCAGTCTAAGAACTGCATGGTGCGGAAATCCTTTACGTCGTAGGCCGCTTCGTAAATCGCATGAATCAGGCCCGTTACATAGCGTTCGTGTTCTGCCGCTGCCTTCAGCGGGTCCATCTTATCCTTCAGTTCCTTGTCGGGCCTGTCGATTGCGCCCAGCGTTACTTTTTCGCCGTTATTCTGCAGATATTGCAAGAACAGCATGGCGTGGTCGCGCTCCTCCTGCGCCTGAATTCGATACCAGTTGGCAAAGCCATCCAATCCGATTTCTTCATAGTATACAGAAAAGTCCAGGTACAGGTAGGCGGAATAGAATTCTTTGTTAATCTGCGTGTTCAGCAGTCCCGATACGTTTTTGTTCAGCATGACGAAGTCCCTCGCTTTCTCATTGTCTGTGATATTTGCCCCTATAAGTCCATTCGATTGGCAAAGGCAAACGGCCTGCACCAGCCGAACAGCTGTCAGTATTACGTATATACCCGCTTTTTGAAAGCTCACGCATCCGCCAGCCGTTTTATCCCTCTTTTTTGCGCCGGAAAAAACCGGCGTACATCAAGGCGGCTGCAAGTCCCCAGAAATAGGCCATCATATAGGGCTCTTCGAAGATGTTTTCGAAGTAACAATGCGTTAAAACGCCCGCAAGGCCGGTGAAGATCCCCACCGTCAACACCTGCAGGTTGCCCTGGTTGCGAAACAGCGGGTCGATATCGCGGTCGGCAGCATACCCATAGCCGCTCTGGTGGATGGCGCGGATGCCCCAGACCGCCAGCGCTGCCAGCAGAAGCACGAAGAAGATAAGGCCGATGTAGCCCATTTCTACCATGGTCTTTAAGTAATAATTGTCCATGTAAAAGTAGCTGAATTCCTCAGTTTCGTCCAATACCTGATTATTCATGGCCACCGCGCCGCCAAAGCGCCCCAGACCGAAGCCCAGCCAGGGATTGTTATCGTGAAGGAGGTTCCAGCCCGTCTCCCAGCGCAGCGTCCGTCCACCTACGGCAGAAGCCTCCGCGTAATCGGAGGTAAAGAGGTAGGTCAGCCGGTTGGTAACCGAAGGTACGGCCACTAAAATCAGCGCCACCGCGCCGCCCATAATGCCCAAAAGCCGCTTGTCCAGATACAGCGAAAAGAGCACCACCGCAAGCACGATGCCCAGCCACGCGCCCTTGGAGAAGGTAAACAGCAGGCACAGGCACATGCTGCCCGTACCGCACAGCGCAAAGAATTTCAAGAGCGGCGATTTGCAGTAATACATCAGCGAGGCCATCAGAGGCGCCCCCATCACTAAGAGCGAGCCGAAAATATTGGGGCTTCCGGTCAGCGAAAACACCCGCGTGCGGACGCCGGCCTCCGTTGCGCTCACCCATCCGGAAGGGATTGGCACGGCAATGATGTACTGGTAAATGCCGTGCAGCGACAGCAGGAATACCACGCCAGTAAAGGTGTAGCACAGCACCTTAAAATCCTCATCGTCTTCAATTAAGTGAAGGATCAGGAAAAACCAGATCATATATTCCACCTGCGCCCGATAACCGGCCAGCGCGATGGATGCATTGGGCCGAATCAGGCTCATCAGCAGAAATCCCACCGCCATAAACAGCAGCAGGAAGCTGCCCACAGGCGTGGTCCTTCCGATGGCCTGCGTCTGCTTTAAGCCGATGCGCCACAGCAAAAAGACAATGACGCCCAGGATGAAGAGTTCCTCCCACGCCGATGCCAGAAGCGCCAGGTGCAGCACATCGCGCAGAACGTATTCCAGCGGCAGATACATGGCAAACACTACCAGCACCCACTGATGAAGGCTTATGCGGTTAATCCAGCCGAAAACAACGCTGCCCTTTGTCAGGTGCAGGTACAGGTCGCGAAACCAGATGATGATGCGATAAAATACACTGTGGGATAAAAACTCCCCTAAAAGCTGCCAGAAACTGCGAACCCGGTTCCACAGGCCGGCATAGGCAGACTTCGGCCCTGGGTTTTCCACGCTGCAGAAGCGGTTCCACAGGCGGAAGGCCGCGGAGCTTTCCGATGCTTCGTGCAGTCCCTGCGCCATGCGCCCTAAAAGGCTGTAGCGCCAGCTGCGGTATAAGCTCAGCCAAAGCCCTGCAAAGAACAGGCACACCTGGCTGTTTTTCCATATATTCATAGGCCATCCCCTCTTGGCTATTCTTCGTCGATTTCCACGTAGCGGATGGTGCCGCTGCATTCAAAGGTCTGCGTCTTTACGATAAAGGTTCTGCCGGCCCGCATTTCCTGGCTTCCGATTTTAGGGCTTGCCGTTCCCTTCGGCACAGTGGTCTTGATTTTTACGATCACATCCTTCTTGCTGGGATCTACGGCATCTACGATAATGCCATCGTCGCGCACCGCCTGCGTAATGTAATCTTCAAACCACACTTCCTCGATGTACGCGTTCATATACTCGTTGCCCGACACCAGCTGCTCGCCCGCCAGGTCCTGGCGCTCGATTTCCCGCAGAAGCCTTGGTGCTGTTCCGATGATGGATACCTCCATGGTACATTCCACCTGCGGCGAAACTGCCGCCTGCACGCGGCTTCCCAGCACCTGCGTGGCTACCGCTGCCACCATGGCGATAACCATGAGCAGGATGATCAGATCTACAATGTTGATAATCCCAAATAGCTTTCCCTTTTCGTTGATGAGTTTCATACGTGTTTCCCTTTCTGCCTCTGCATCGTTTTCGTTTAGCTTCGCTCCTTTGCGCCTGCCCTCGCTTTCACAGGCTCAGGCGCACGCGCTTTCGGGCTGTGGTCCGTGTTTTCGACTGTGCCCGGTTAAAATATCCCCCTGTCGGAAAGCGCCTGCTCCATCTGCTTTACGCGCTCATCCCAGGAGCAGCGGCGCCCGTATTCCATGCGCTTCTTCGCGTTGTGCAAGCGCTGCGGCTCGCTTTCGGAAAGCGCCTGCGCACACTTTGCGAGAAACTCCTCCATTCCGGATGCCACGTAGACCACGTCGGAAAAATCGGCCACCTGCAGCGGCTCTCTCGTGCTGACGATGGGCTTTCCCGTGGCCAGATATTCGTAGAATTTCAGCGGGCTCACATCTTTCGACAGCCGCCCCTCCTTAAATATGTTGAGGCAGACGTCGAAGCCCCGCATTTTCTCCGGCAGCTCCTTCTGCGGAAGCAGGCCCAGCAGCTCGATGTTGTCGTATTTCTCCAGCGCGCTGAGATCCACTCCGGGAAGCGTTCGCCCGATCAGCTGTATTTTTCCCTGCGGATAGGCCTTTGCCAGCGCTTCGATGCAGCCGTAGTCGATGCACTCCTGCAGCATGCCCACAAAGCCGAACACCGGATACTGTCGATCCACGGGCTTTGCTTCTCCCTCAGCTACCTGAGAAAACAGTTCGTAGGCCGCCCCGTTGGGGATCATCTCCACGTTGCGGTTATACGGCGCCAGGGTTTCGTACAACCCCTGCGCGGTGCAGAATACCATGTCGGCCTTTCTCGCCAGGTCTTCTTCCATTTTATCCACCACCGCCGGCGTAATCATGCCCTGATAGGCGGAATGCCGGTCTACGCAGTCGTAGATCAGGGCCCGCTTCGGCAGCAGGTCCACGCAGTCGCAGGAGGCCGGCGAATAGCACCATATATATGCGTCGGAAAATCCGTGCTCTTTCATTTTCTTGCGGATAAAGGCCGCCTGCCGCTTCTGGTTCCAGCGGTTAATCCACCGGTATTTATTGTAAAACGGAAGCACCGGCGGCGCTGCGTACACCGTTACGTTATCCCGCACCCTCCGGCCAGGCTTCTTCCACAGGGAGAGCCGTTCCTTTGCGCGGGCATCTTTCAGCGGCGCAATCCACGTAACCGGCGGGTCGATGTAAATAACCTCCGCATCGGAGAGCCGGTTCATCACATTCTGCTTGCGCGTGGGGATGGGATCGTAGTTTGTGGTCGATATGCAGACGATCTGCCGCATCATAAGCCTCCTTCCGCCTGAAGCAGCCGGCGCGCCGCTTCCGTGTTGATGGTTTCCATGTGGCGCAGCCGCCGCTGGATCTCGCCCGCCCGGCTGCTCTTCTGCGCGATCACCCTGTCGATCTCTCTGCACAGCTGCTTTCCAGTTAAGCCCCGCAGAGCTACGCAGCTGTCAGAGCCGATGTCCTTGATAAAGCTATCCACCTTTACATCGTAGGAAATCCCCAAAACAGGCGCGCCACCTGCCGTAGCAAAGATCAGCGAGTGCAGGCGCATCCCTACGACCAGATCCATGGAGCCCAGCATGCCGATCAGCTCTTCCACGGTGTGCTGCTTTTCACAGGCCCAGCCGGGAACGGACAGCGAACGGCAGATGTCCTTGCCAATTTCCACATCCCCAGGAATTTCGATGGGCAGGAACACCGGCGTCAGCCCGTATTTATGATAGGCGTATTCCGCAGCCTCGACGATGGCATCTTTGTTGAGCGCTTCCTTCCAGTTGCGCAGGCAGAAACCGATCATCTGCAGACCCTCGGGAATGCCCTCCGCAGCCAGCGCGCTGCGGACCTGGGCCTCGCCTGCCCGCCCCAGGTTTACGGTGGGGTCGGCAGCCAGCGCGATTTCCGGCCGATGCACTCCCATTTCATCCAATAGCTCTTTGGAAACGCTGTCCCGCAGCGTAATGGCATCGGGCGTGCGGTTCAGCACCCGGGCGGCGATTTTTTTATTGCGCTCCCTGGTGATGGGACCGATGCCGCATCCGTACATGATAATGCGGCATCCACAAACCTTGGCCGCCGTCAGGGTAAACAGATAGAACAGAAGGGACCGCGAAGAGGTTACATCCTGCATCAGGCTGCCGCCGCCGTTGACAAACAGCTGGGATTTGCGCAGCCGGTGCAGAAACGCGGGGATGTTGAACAGGTACATGGAGTTGACCTTGTTGGCCAGCTTTGTCTTTTCCGGCGTCCGGGACATCACCCAGAAGGGCAAATCGGGGTCGATGTCGGAAAGCTGGCTTAAAATTGCCTTCAATATGGCCTCATCTCCGGCATTGCCGCGGCCGTAGGCCCCGCACAGCACAGCGCCGCGCCGCTTTCCCTGATGGGCCCGCCTGCGCAGGATGGTGCGGTAGGCTTCTTCCTGCACTTCTTTCATGCGGTCGAGGGAAAATTCCTTTCGCGCCTTCTCGAACAGGTTTTCCGCAAGCCACTGCCGCAGGGGCTCGTCCACGGACAGCTGATATATGTATTCTGCAAAGCTGTCCACATCGCCAGGCTCGAACAGAAAACCCGTCTCCCCGTGCTGAATCAGCGTGGGGATGCCCCCTACGCGACTGGCGATAGCCGGGCAGTGCGTGTACGCCCCCTCAAGCAGCGAATACGGAAACGTTTCGGAGACGGAGGACAACACGTTGATATCTACATTAGAAAAATATTCCTGGATATCGCTGATCCATCCTTCGAAGCGAACCCGGTGTTCCACTCCGAGATCCCGCGCCAGCTGGCGCAGCATGTCCTCGTCCTCGCCGTTGCCCGCGATGGATAAGAGCAGCCTGGGGTTGCGCTGCCAGGCCTTGGCAAAGGCGCGAATCAGCGTTCCGATGTCCTTGACCGGCGTCAGCCGGGCCGCCACGCCTACCACCAGGTCGCCCTCAGGCCGCGAGGGCCGCGGGCCGGTTTTCGCCCTGGAAAAGTCCAGCCCGTTGTAAATCGTAAAAATGCTCTGCGGATCGAACCCCCGCTGGATTAGCGTCAGCTCCATGCGGTCGGCCACCGCCATGTAAAAGTCCATGCACTTCAGCGCCAGCTCATTGATCAGCCCGTAGGTGTACTGCTTGTGCGGCGCGCCCATGTAATCCAGCTTCGGATCGGAGTGCACCGTCGTAATGACGGGCACCCTGCGAAACAGTTTTAAAAGCGCACCGAACATATTGGCCTTTGCTCCGTGGCAGTGGATGACATCCGGCCGGAAGCTGTCGATGGCCGACAGCAGGCTGGCGATGTCCTTTTTTACCCGCCATCCGTTCTGGGATATGCGGACCGTAAGCCCCATCTGCTGCGCTTCTTCTGTAAGCACGCCGCTGCGCAGGCTGAGCAGCAGCACGTCGTTCGTGTCGGACAGCCTTTTAGCCAGAGATAAGATATGCGTTTTTCCTCCGCCGATGTCTCCGCCGGCGACCAGAAGTATAATATTCATAAAAGCCCTGCACTCAGTTCAGTCCGAAGATAATGCTTGCTACCTGCCCTCTCGTTACGTAGGCCGTGGGGTTCAGCTTCCCGTTGGAACCGGAGATCACCTGCTGTGCCACCAGCGTCTTTACGTAGGGCAGAGCCCAGGAGGCCACCTGGCCGCTGTCGGAGAAGTTCATCTCTGCCTCCGCGTAGCCTCGCTCCTGGGTGTGGCCGATCACCGTCATAGCCTCCTGGCGGGTGATGTTCTTTGCCGGCCCGAACATCAGCTTGCCGTCTGACATACTTCCGTTCATCAGGCCTCTTCCGTACACGGCCTTTACATAAGGCTCGGCCCAGGCGGGAATCTGCGCCTTATCGGCAAAATTCAGCTCTACACCGCTGTAGCTTTGCGTATCGAGGTTCAGCCACTTGGCGATCAGCACGGCGAATTCCACGCGGGTAATGTTGTTGTTCGGCTGATAAAGCAGCTGCCCGTCCTTCTTTGTTCCGCTGGAAATTCCCTGATTGTAGAGGTAGGTATCGAACAGATTCGACCAGTGGCCTGCCGTATCGGAAAAGGGCTGGCCGTCATTGCCCGCAGCCTCAATCGTCAGCGAAGTGCGGCTGACATTTCCGCTGGTATCCTTCACCTTCACCGATACCCGGTGGGTCTTTCCGTCGCCTACGCTCAGGTCTGCCCGCACCGAAACGCCATCGTAGGTAAAGGGGATTTCCTTTCCATCCAGCGTTACCGTCATGTCGTCTTTGCTGATGCCAGTGTCCATATTGTCTATGATGTGCGCCGTCAGCGCGCCGCCCTCCACGGAAAGCGTCGCAGTCGGCGGCATGGTATCGGTATACGCGCCGTAGACCGCCATCACGTGGTCGATATACAGCGTGCCGCTTTCAGTTCCCTTCTGCGTCAGGTTGAGGCTGAGCAGCTTTTTCGCATCCGCAGGCAGCGGTATCTTAATCTGCTTCCAACCGGTAAAATCAATGATTCCACCGCTGATGGTCTGGGTGGAAGAATCGTCTGCCGCCGTCAGGGAGATCTCGTTTCCGGAATTGTCGCCATACAGCCAGAAGGCTACGGCGCCGGGAGCGTTGTCAAACGAAAGATCCAGCGGTGCGCTCAGCACGCCCGCGGCCTGCTGCCCGTCGAACTGATAGGTCAGCGCCAGGGACTGGTAGCCATTGTGCACGAACGCCAGCTCTTTATTGATATAGGTAACGAAATCGCCGCTTTCCACCACCGGATCGCTTCCTTCAAAATCCTCGAGGCAGTCGCCGCGCCCTGCTACGTTGACAGCGATGGAAGCGCTGACATTACCTGCCGAGGCCGTTACTGTACCGCTGCTCGAGGCGTGGGGATCGGCGGTAAATACGCCGTTTTCGTCGATGGCTCCGATATCGCCGCTCACGGTCCAGGTAAAGCATGTATCCTGCGCTACGATGCTGCGCCTCTGGTAAGTTGCCCGCGCGCCGAAATCGTAGGTTTCGCCGGTTCCCACGGCAACCGTGCCGCTGATTGGCGTTCCTGCGCTGTTGGTCAGCTGAATCGCCGTCGGCTCTGTCACTACGTGCACCTCCGCTGTTCCAAGGAGGCCGTCGGCTTCCGCGCTGACGGTGCCGAAGGTCGCCTGCTGGCCCGCGGTAAATACGTTATTCCCCGTATTGTCCACGCCGAATTCGCCCAGCGATGCGCTGTCGCTGCCGTAGCTGATCCCGGATGGCACTGATGCGGCGTAGTGGCCGCTATCCGTGGCTTTTACTGTAAATTCCTGCTTTGCCCCCGCAAGCATGGTAACGCTGTAGGGGTAGAGGTGCAGCGCTTGCGCATAGCCACTTTGGGGCTGGGTGCTGACTAAGAGCACGTAGTTTCCACAGGTGCGCAGCGAGCCGCCGCTGGGCTTATTGATAACCGAGTTGTCCGAATCTCCAGGATATAGAGCCAGCATGGCCGTGGAGCCGCCGCCATCCATGTTGACAGCCTCCACGCATCCCAGCTCCTGCATTCTGCCGGCCAGCTCCGAAAGGTAGGTCCCCTTGCTGTAACCGCTCTGGCGCCCGTCTACTGTATAGAAAACCACCGAGCCGTCGCTCTTTATGCCGATGGCTGTTCTCGGCGCCCTGGTCTTTTCGGCTGTAGGCGCTACGTTGGCGCCGTTGGTCAGAAGCTTTTCGCCGCCGCCCACGGCATAGGTGATGTTATTCCACGCGGAGTCGGCCTCGAAAGTAAATTCGATCTCCTCGCCCACCTGCAGGGAACGCAGCTGCTCCAATGCCGTGGGATACTGCGTATCCACTGCCATGGACAGCACTAGTTCGCCGTCGCGGATGGGCACTGCTGTCGCTGAATCGCCCTGCGCCGCAATGACGCCGCGCATGGTCTGGTTGATCCTCGGCTCGCCCTCGGTAATGCGGATAATCACATTGTAGGCGGGGATCGTGGCCTTCGTCGTATCGTTGTAATCCGACGTGTAGAGCACGATGCCGGATGTTTTTGTCAGCGCCTTGTTTAAGTGCAGTGCCCCGCTGCTTCCAAAGCCTGCCGTGTGGAATTTGACCTGCAGTCCCGAGCGCCCGATGATGGCTGTGCCATCCTCATAAAAGCCAACCGAGGTATAGGCGCTGCTCTCCGAGGTGCGAATAATCCCGTCTTTGATTACCATGCCTGTCGCTACGCCGTTGGCCATGGTAAAATAATCCCCGTTGATGGCTGCGATTACGTTTTGCCCGGCATTCTTTGCGTAGCTGATTACCGTCCGAAAGCCCGCGGCCCCGTAGATATCGTTGCCGTAAGCTACTACCGGGAACACATCGCCGCCGGGCCGGTATGTAACGTAATTTTCCGCGATTTCATCGTTCAGATACGAGCTGTACCAGCTCGCGTTGGTCAGCTGCGTCGTTTCTGTCATGTAGAGGTTTTTCTGTTCGATCTGCGTGCCGAAGGCCGCCGCGTAGGAGGCTGCCGGCAAAAGTGCCATCGCCCCTGAAAGCAGCAGGGCTGCCATTCGTTTCTTCGGACTGTGTTTCTTCATTTCCATCTCCCTTTTTCTTATGGTTTTTCTCGCTGTCTTCCCGCAATTTTTGCGCAATTTCCTGCGTTTGCGCGCGGTTTTTCCGCGCTTTGTGCATTTTTTCTTACCGTTTATTGCAGCGCGTAACCGCCGCTGATCATCACCCAGCACTCCCCGGCTGTGCGGATGCCCCGGCCGTCGCTTCCGGGGATCAGGAGCAGATGGTTTTTAGAAACCGCCGCCCCCTGGCGCAGGTCGCTTCCGCCGGTCAGGTCGGAAATCCCGTTGGCCCCGTTATCTATGGCCGTCGCCGTACCGCTTCGCAAAATCATCTGCGTGCCGGTTTCGCCGACGACGCTCTTGCCACCGGGAACGCAGACCACCTGCCACTCACTGCCTCCGGATGCCCCCGTGCCCGCACCGGACAGGCTTGCGCGAAGCGAGGCGATGGCGCTGTCCACATAGCTTTTCGTTACCACCGGGTCGTCCTCCGAGCCAGGGGCTCCGGCCGCTGCTGCGGCCATCAGCGAGCCCGACATCAAAAGCAGAATCAGCGATACGATCAAAAGCCCGTGTTTCTTTTTTTCAGCCTTCATTTCCTCTTCCTCCCGGCCGGCACTGCCCCGTATGTAACCCGGCGGCGCGCATCCGGCCTCTTCCTGCGCCGCCAGAGGAATTTTCCTATTTCTATAACTAAAATTCTACGATCCCCAGGCTGATGGCCAAAGCGTCGTTTACCCGTTCCATGGTCTCGCCGTCCAGGCGCCCGATGCGCTCTTTTAACCGGCGCTTATCCACGGTCCTCAGCTGTTCCATCAAGATGACAGAATCTTTATTCAATCCGTGCTCCCTGGCTCTGATTTCGATGTGCGTCGGGAGCTTTGCCTTGTTGATCTGCGAAGTCACTGCCGCTACGATTACCGTAGGGCTGTATTTATTGCCGACGTCATTTTGCACCACCACCACAGGGCGGACACCGCCCTGCTCCGAGCCGATGACCGGACTGAGATCGGCAAAAAAAATGTCGCCTTTTTTCACTATCAAGTCATTCACTCTCCAATATTCTCTTTTCATATATAATGAAATCCGAAGTGTCCACCGCTACGGCTTCTTCTGCCAGCTGCAGATTTAAAAGCCCCATCTCCCGATAGCCCGCTTCCATAAAGCGGCGTATCCGCTCTCGCTTCGATTGCGTCAAGGAAAGGACAATCGCCCGGCGAACCCATTCGCTTCGACTGATTTCCGATTCTTCCGCCTGGGCGTCTGCCTGCCTCAGCAGCTCTTCCGGAAGGCTTAGGATTATCTTCTTCGTTTCTGACATGTCTGCGCACCCCGTTTCTACCGTATCTTTTACAGAATCCAATATATGTCTGTCTATATCCGATTATATATACAAAATTATATACAGCATGTCGTTTTGTGTCAAACTCCTAAATTTTCCGGCTGTGAAAGCGTGCGCTCTATGGCGAGTGCCATAAAGTCCGCCAGATCGGAAGCCATAAGACCGTACTCTCCCCATCGCTGCGCGCCCAGATCCCCGGCCAGTCCGTGGAGATAGACGCCGCAGCAGGCAGCGGGCAGCGGCTGCAAGCCCTGCCCCGCAAGCGAAGCGATGACGCCGGTCAGCACGTCTCCGCTGCCTCCGGTCGCCATGCCGGGATTTCCCGTCGAATTAGTATATGTTTTTCCATCGGGAGTTGATACTACCGTGGGTGCGCCCTTCAGCACCACCACGGCCGAAAGCATCCGCGCCAGCTTCCTTGCGCTTTCCTCCCTGTCTTTGTTGATCTGTGCTGTGCTGCAGGCCAGCAGCCGCGCCGCCTCTCCCGGGTGAGGCGTAACGATCAGCTGGCAGCGAAAGCCCCCATCCCCTCCGGCAGCACCGTCTGCATCCGCCGCGGTTGCCACCTGCGCAAGCCACAGATTTCTGTGCCGCGCCAGCAGGTTGAGGCAGTCGGCATCAGCCACCACCGTTGCCCTGCACTGCGTCAGCACTGTTGTTATCAGTTTCAGGTTTTCTTCTGCTTCCCCCAATCCGGGACCGATTGCCACGGCCTGAAAGCGTTCCAGGTTCCACTGGCTTGTCCTTCGAGATATGCAGGTGGCCTCCGGCACGCCTGCGTGAATGACCGGGTACAGCTCCTTTGGAACGGATACCTGTAC
Source organism: uncultured Peptostreptococcaceae bacterium (assembly GCA_949740445.1). GTDB lineage: Bacteria > Bacillota > Clostridia > Peptostreptococcales > Anaerovoracaceae > RGIG446. The sequence continues at coordinate 18,486 of CATJIF010000052.1, forward strand.
AAGACCCGCTCCCGTACGCAGAGCACCTCTTGCACACAGTACCGCCGCACCCGCCATGCCGCAGCTTCCTGCTGCGATCAAAAGCCTTCCGCAGTCGCCCTTATGTACCTGTCTTTTTCGCCTCTGAAGGTAAGTATTTACATAATCTGCATCAATTAAACCTGTTTTGCTCATTTTTTCCATTCATTTTATATTTATGTGATTTCTGCACGGTTCTTACGACCCCTGCAGGCGCACAAGCCGCTGCCCTTAATCGCCTGTGCGGACAAGCGGCTGCCTCGTTTTGCTCCACGCCCGGTTTTGCGCCTTCTGGATTAAATGCCCAAAATGGCGGTAGCCATGGTAAAATAAGTTACCACGGATACCATGTCGGTGAGAGAAGAAATCATGGGGCTTGCCATCAGCGCCGGGTCGATGCCCAGCTTTTTGGCTGCCATGGGCAACATGCTGCCGATGGTTTTTGCCGCCACCACGATCACCAGCATAGAAGCGCTGACCGCCAAAGCGATCATGGGCCCCTCGCCGTCGAACCAGCAGATGCGCGCAAAGTTCAGCAGGCTGAGAAGGGCGCCGATCACGACGCTGATTCGGAGCTCCTTCCACAGCACCATCCCCGCATCGGAAGGGTCGATTTCGTCGATGGACATGCCACGGATCACCAGCGTGGCCGACTGCGAGCCGGAGTTGCCGCCGGTTCCCATCAGCATGGGCATGTACGCCACCAGGCTGATGACCTTGGACAGCGCTGCCTCAAAGCTGCTGATGATGCCCCCAGTAATTACATAGGAACACATGAGCAAAAACAGCCAGGGCAGTCGGCTCTTTACGTGGCGCCACACGCTCATATCCAAATATTCGGTGTCGCTGTCCTCTAAGTCCAGCACACCGCCCATGCGCTCGATGTCCTCGGTGGTTTCTTCTTCCACAACGTCTAAAATATCGTCTACGGTGATAATGCCTACGATGCGGCCTTCGTTGTCCACCACGGGAACGGCCAGAAAGCCGTAGCGCTTAAACATGTTGGAAACTTCCTCCTGGTCGTCGTAAACGTTGACCACCTGCATGTCCTCGTGCATATAAGTTTCCACCAGCGCATCGTCGGGCGCCACCACCAGAGCCCGCAGCGACACGATGCCTAAAAGCTTGCGGCCCTGGTCTTTTACATAGCAGGTGTATACGGTTTCGGAATCAATGCCCACTTCTTTGATATGGGCCATGGCCTGGGCCACGGTCATATCTCTGGACAGTTCCACATAATCAATGGTCATCAGACTTCCGGCGCAGTTTTCCGGATAATTGAGGAAGGTGTTGATCAGCTCCCGCTCTTTTGCCGGCGTCTGGTTTAAGATTTTATCCACCAGGTTGGCGGGCAGTTCTTCCAGCACGTCGATCATGTCGTCGAAGGCCAGTTCTTCCAGGATGTAGCTGATCTCGCTGTCGGTGATTGCGTTGATGATATTGATCTGGTCGTCGGAATTCATGTAGGAAAACACTTCGGCGGAAATATCTTTGGGCAGGGTGCGAAATACGATGACCGCCCGGTCGATATCCAGCTCGTCGGCAATTTCTTCCAACACGTCGGCGATATCCACCTCGTTGTTTTCCAAAAGCAGTTCTCTGACCGCCTTATATTTTTTTTCTTCGATCAGCTGAAGAATCTCTTCGACGAGAGTATCCATGCGCTCTGTTACGGTATTGGCCGCAGTATTTGTTGCGGTGATGGTTTCGTGTTCCATGGGCGACTCCTTTCTTTACGGCAGATCCTGCTGCCGGCAAAGCGGTTCGCCCCGGACAAAGAGCCGCGGCTACTTGCGCAGGCGGCAGGCGGCCGGATACCGGCGCAGCAAAATCGCCCCCGCAGAAAAGCGCTTTGACAGCAGGATGCTTCTTATGTAATAATCTTCACTTCGTCCGCTGAGATGGCTACTGGGACTTCCTTCCATATCCTGTGTCACTTCCTTTCGTTGTATCACATAGTTTGATTGTCGCGGCCTGCCCTGCATTCCGCAACCCACGTATTGCGCTGCTGCCTGCTTTCTTCGGTGCAGCCTGCGCTTTGCATTACCTTAACTATAAAATTATACCCTTGTCAACAGAGGTTGACAAGGGTTTTAAGCTAAAATTCACATACGCGCCATGGTTCTCACATTTTTTATGGATATACGCCGGTTTTTTGCCTATTTGCGATATACGATTTCTCCATCCAGCACCGTCATTACGACCTGCGCGTCTTTGATTTCTTCCGGATTTACCGTAAATATGTTCCGGTCGATAACAGCGAAATCCGCCTGCTTGCCCACGGTAACAGAGCCGTTGATCCGTTCGTCGTAAGAAGCGTAAGCACCGCCCATCGTAAAGATGTAAACCGCCTCCTCTACGCTGAGCTTTTGCTGAGGCAGCCACCCCTCCTGCGGCATTCCGTCGAGCCCCTTTCGCGTAACGGCACAGTAGATGTTCTTCATCACGTCGAAGCTTTCCACCGGGCTGTCGGAGCCGCCCGCCACGTGTACGCCCAGCTCCAGCATGGATTTCCAGGCGTAGCTGGTCTGCTCCAGCTCTGCGCCCACCCGGTCCTTTACAATGTGTCTATCGTAATTGATGAAAATCGGCTGCGCGTGAACCACTGCGTTCAGCTGGCGAAGCCGCAGAAGCAGCGCTTCGTCGGTAATCTGGCAGTGCACGATGCTGTGGCGCATATCCGGCAGAGGATGTTCCGTCTGCGCCTTTTCTATGGCAGTAAGCGCCATGTGCAGCGTTCCATCGCCGATGCAGTGAACCGCCGCCGGCATGCCGCAGTCGTGGGCTGTGGCAATCAGTTCGTTCAGCTCCACCTGCGAAAACACGGGGATGCCGCAGGTGGAAGGGTCGTCGGCATACGGGCGCGAAAGATATGCGGTCCGCCCGCCCAAAGAACCGTCGGCCAAAAGCTTCAGCGGCCCGATGCGGAAACGGCCGCCGCCGTTTTTCTCCGTCCGGTATCCCTTGCTCAGAAATTCCTTCAGCCGCGGCAGCGGAGGCAGCAGGCACTGCTCGAATATCTTGATGGGCAGCCGCCCTTCTTCGCTCAGCTGCGTCAGTGCGTCGATGACATTCTGATACTCTGCCTCGGGAACAGCTTCGAAATCGTCGCTCTGTATCGCGGTAATGCCACAGCGCAGCATCTGCTCGGCGCCGCGGCTTGCGATCTGCTGAATCCGCGGCACGCTCAGGCGGGGGATGGCGTTATAGACGATGTCTCTGGCCGCTTCGCGGAAGATTCCCAGCGGTTCGCCGGTTTCATCCATGTCGATTTGCCCGCCGGCAATCTGCGGCGTATCCCTTCCGACGCCCATCAGCTGCAGTGCTCTGCTGTTGACCACGATAATGTGGCCGCAGGCCCGCGTATACGTTACCGGATAGTCCTCCGTAATGCGGTCCAGATCGTAGCGCGTGGGAAAGCGGTTCTCGTTCCAGTAATCGTTGTTCCAGCCGCGTCCCTGCAGCCACCATCCTTCTGGCATGGCTCCGCCATTTTCTTCTATGCGCTGACGAAGAAAGCTGCGCCCCAGCGCCACGATATCTTCTATGCTGCCCGCTTCTCCCAGGTTGACCTTCTCCAGGCTCAGACCGTAGCTCATCAGATGGATGTGGCTGTCGTGAAATCCCGGAACCATCAGCCTTCCGCCCAGATCAACCAGCTCGGTGGCCTCTGTTTTCAGCGCCAGAATCTCTTCGTCGCTGCCTACCCGCAGAATCAGGCCGTCTTTCACCGCCACCGCCTGTGCTGCCGGCTGCCGCCGGTCCATCGTCCGTACATCGCCGTTGTAAAAAATTCTATCCATTGTTTCTCCCTCCTATTGCCATACCCATCGCCTGGCGCGTGTGCTCTTGTCAATCGAGGGTATGTTTTATAAAATATAATTACCTCCGATCACCGGGAATCCACGTGATTCCGGGCAACCGAAGGCATCGTTCTGCGCGTCAACCGATCCGTTCTTTTATCTCGCTGATGTCGTAGGCCATGCGGTTGACCTGAATTCGCAACATCTCCCGGCTATCCTCCACCTTTAGCGCTTCGGTCAGCTTGCGGCTGAGATCCAGATGCCCTTCGGCGATGATCTGGATGTCGCGCTTGATAATGGTTTCCAATGTGATCTGTATGCCGTTTAACTGCTGCTCCTGCCGTTCGTCGTTCTTCCGCAGAAGGCTCGTTTCGTTTTTCAGTCCACTTATATCGCTTTTTAGCATGCCTACATCAGCTTTCAACTCGTTTACATCGCTTTTTAGCGTGCCTACGTCAGCCTTCAGCTCGCTCACGTCGCTTTTCAGTCCAGCCATCCCCTCCGATAGAGCATCGACCTTCCGATTCATGGCCTGCAGCTGTTCCAATATCATGGCGGTTTCTTTTGTCATTTCTTTTTCTCCATTTCTTCTACAGCACATACAAGCCAGCCTGCGTGGGATGTTAATACATACTGTGGCCGCCTCCGGTGCACGCGAAAGCACATAGCAATCGAAGGCATATCATCAAAACTGCACCTGCACTCTTTTATAGATTCAGAGTACCATATCCTCATGTGAAAAGCTACTGTTATTTTACTACACCTTTTCTGAAATAGCTATTCTCTTTTTCCAGCAGCAGGGCGCTTTTCTTCGATTGCCATGCACAGGGGTATCTTTAAGCGAACAACACAGGCCGGCGCCGCACCGCACTCCGAAAGGAGGCCGTCTGCCTGTACTTCGAGCAGCAAAAAATCAGGTGGTTGAAACCCCGGCCAATCTCTGGTACCATTGGTAATAGCAAGGGCGTTTCCCCTTGCCGGACAGTGCACATTCCCGGCAAGAAAGGATGCCCTTTTCCATGAGAGGGATATGTAGGAGGTTATGTAGCTATGAAAAAATGTATCGTATTTCTTGTAACACTCGCTTTATGCCTGGGCATGCTCGGCTGCCTGGCAGGCCCACCCGAAGAAGAGCTTTCCGACGAAGAAGTGGTTATCGCGCTGATCGAAGCTTTCAAACAGGGCGATTACGAAGGGCTTCAGCCCTATATTGACGCTGACAATCCGCTGCATCTGTTCTTCGCCGGCATAGATGAAACTACCGGCGGCGACATGGCACCGGCATACCGCCGGCTTCACGAGCAGCTGAAAGGCAGCATTACATATACTGCAGAGGCCGTGGAGGGGAAGGAAGCCTGGGGTACGGTCAGCGTTACTATTTCCATGCCGGATTACAGCGCGTCGATTTACGACGCCATGGCCGCGGCGCTGACGGACCATGTAGAAAATGGATCGTTTGCACTGCACGATATGCCCGCGTGGATGCTGCTGGGCGCGGAGGGCGAACAGGGAACCGCGCAGGAAACCTTTGAGCTTCATGTCGGTTCCCGCGATGGCAATATGGTGATGGATACCAACACCAACCGCCAGTTTTTCGCCATGCTCTGCGGTGGCCTCAAGCCCTATCTAAAGGCTTCCATTACCACCTGCACCTTCCCCGACGGCTCTGTCTGGGAGCTGCTGTCTCAGGGCGATGAAATCGTAGCCATGGTCAATACCGAAGCGGCGGCGGTTCCCGAAGGCTATGCGCAGGCAGAACTGGACGCGATGATTCAGAGCTACGAAGAGACTTTCGCTCCGGTGGACGGCGTCTTTGCCCGCGCCGAAGTGCAGGAGGGCCTGCTCTACGCCCGGCTTGGCGTTAACATGGCGGAGGCTAGCAGTTTTGCGTTGAACAACCTGGGGCTGATCAGCGACCGCATTACCGCCGGCTCCAACGGCTGGCTAAGCCTGGACAGCACCATCAGTGCTTTCACCCGCGAAGGGGCTGAGTGCGTTACTGAGACTTTTAAGCAGGAGGTGGAATAAATGCTGAGATTCCTGGAAAAAATCAGCCGTCCAGGACTGATTTTCGCTTTGATCGGAATTTCTTTTCTCTGGTTTTCCGCCGGGGATGCTGTCGTTTCGTTGAAAACCGCTAAGACGTTCGATACGGTAGTCGCAGGCGACGTGTCCGCAGGCGACCGCGTGGCAGGCAAAGTCCCGCTGCTGTTGGATTCCTTTGCTGTAGAACAGACCTGGACGGAGAACTCATCCACCAATTCCGTAACCCCGAAGAAAAATTCCAGCTATTACTTCGTTCTCCCCAGCGCCGATAAATTTTTGGGACTGATGGTCAATGCTGCTGATGCGCCCCAGGCAAAATCGCTGGTCGATCAGACCTACGGATATTTTTCCGGCGGTGCTGCTCCGACGGCAGAACTGATTATGGAAGGCAGAGTGATGCCCATGGAGGAAGAGCTGGTCGGCATGTTCAAAAAAGAGTTGCAGGAGTATTACGGGATTTCCGAGCAGGACATGGCTGCTTCGGGAACGCCCTTGATAATCGTGCCGCGCAGCTTTTTTGCAGTGCGGACGATCTTCGGCATCGGCTTTGCACTGTTTCTCCTCGGTCTGTTTCTCCTTGTCCGTCGCTTTCGGAAATTCAGCCGCATGGAACGGGCCAACCGCGCAAGCAACATGTATTAGAATGGCCGGAACGCATTAAATTTGCAGGTTTCTGGCACGCATAAAAATCCCGCGGTAATTTTACCGCGGGGTTTCCTTTTTTAAATGCGCCATCAAAGCAGCCCGGTTCTGTGCAGGAG
>CATJIF010000053.1 GCA_949740445.1 uncultured Peptostreptococcaceae bacterium
CCTGCCGGTCTGCTTTCAACTCCAATTGCCCCATATACTTCTCCGCCTCCCGGCGCACGTTGGATAGCCCGATGCCGTGCAGGAAGGCATCTTCCTTTTTAGCTGTAACGGGCAGGCCATCCTGCCCGAATACGACCTCGCCGGCAAAGGAATTTTTGACTTCCAGCAGAAAGAAATGTCCCGTTTTCTTTCCTGTCAGCGCAATTCTCCGCTGTCCTGCCTCTACCGTTTCACAGGCTTCCACCGCATTTTGCAGCAGATTTTGCAGGATAATTCCCAGGTCAAAGGCGTCGTAGCTTCCCTGCTGGGGATAATAAAAATCCACTTCAAACTCAATGCCCAGGTCCAAACAGTGCTGCCGCGTATCGCCTACGATAACATCTGTCACCGGATTTCCCGTCTCAGGCATCCATTCATCCGAATCGAAGATGCACTCGCTCAGCTGTGCGAGGTACGCCTCCAGGCTGTCGTATTCGCCGCTGCGGACCAGGCCCCTGATGTTGGTCAGGTGCCCCCGCATGTCATGCTTTACCCCGCGAATATGGGAGTAACACTGCTCCGCCTCATGGATGCGCGCCCGGATGGCCTGCACCTGCCGGCGCTCCACACAATAAATCGCCTGTTCCTCCTGCAAGGCGGCCATTTTCTGATGAAGGGCAATTGTCAGATAGGCTCCCGCATAGAGCAATACCGCTATCAGCGGAACTGTTGCCAAAAACGCCGGATATTTCTGGTACATCCAAAACAAAGCGCCATCCTGATCTCCGCTCAGCAGTCGGAAGATGATCTGTCCAAACAAAATGCCTGTCGCTGGCGCCAGGCAGAGGCAACACAGCTGCCACCGGCAAAGCGGCAGCTTCTGCGCTCTGATTCGACGCCGAATAGCGCACAGCATGGCGGCAAAGAGCGCGGCGTGAAACAGCAGAAACAGCGCAATTATTACGGCGGCGCGAAGGTAAACCGCCTCCGGCGGTTCACTCCCCGGGGGAAGCGACTGCTCCAAAATAAAATACAGGCTTTCTGCGATCAGCCCGCTAGAAACTCTGGTGTTCCAGTAGAGCAGCCCCAGCAGAAGGGCCATCGCTTTTTCCAGCCCCAACGCTTTTTCTGCCGCTGCAAGCAGAAGTATCAGAAGCAGGCCGAAGGCTCCCTGAGGAATGGCAGCGCTGTCGCAGAGCTGGCGGATCAGCAGGCTGGCTGCGAAAACAAGCGGCAGTCTCTGCCGCTTTTGCTGTGCTGTAAAGGGCTGGAGAAGAAAAACCAGCCCCGCGGCGTACAGCAGCTCTGCACCAAAGGAAATCCCCTGATAAAATATCCGAAATGCAGCTTCGCTCATAGTCCGGCTCCTCTTTTTAGAAAGCGGAGATACGCTTTTACAAACTCCTGGTATTTATATTTGGAAATCAGCAGTCGTTGCCCGCCGGTTAAGCGCAGCTCTGTTCTGTTGTAGCCTTCCACATAAGAGAGATTGACCAGATAACCTTTGTGAATGCGGCAGAATTGCTCTGCCAGCCTTGCCTCCAAATCCCGGATCTTTGCGTAACAAGAAAATTCCCCGTCCGTTAAGTGCACCACGACCTTGTGATTGTTGCTTTCGATGTAGTAAATGCGATCCAGCGGCACGCTGCGGCTTTCGCCTGCAAATTGGAGCGCAAGCCTGCGGACGGGCTGCGGATGCTCGCGATTTGCCCTGATTTGCTCCACAGCATGGGCAAAGACCTGAGCGAATTTTCCTTCGTTCACCGGCTTCAACAGGTATTGGAAGGCGTTTACATCGAAGGCATCGAACACATAGCTCTCATAGCCGGTTACGAAAATGATGAGAGGCTGAACCGCCAGGCTGCGTTCTCTAAGCCTGCGGGCCAGTGCCATCCCATCCGGGTAGCCGCCGAAAGGATGTAGCCGTATGTCTAAAAACAGCAGGTCGATCCTTCGATGCTCTGCCAGGCAATCGCTGGCGGAAGCATACTCCACAATCTCGCAGGAATAGGGCTGCGCCCTGATCAACGCGGATAGATAGGCGCGAGTTTTAGCTTCGTCATCACAAATGGCTGTTCTTATCATGTCGATCCCCTTTGTTTATAAATTCGTTCCAATGCGCGCCGAAGTAAGGCCACCTGACGCAACCGGACGATTTGACATCGCAACCGGACAGGGGTAGCTGAGCTGTCGGCTTCTTTTACCCACACAGGTAAAACACACAGCTGGAAATCAGGAAGAGCACATCCCCAACCGTCAGAAATTATCGGATAAATTTTGATCGCCCCACGCTTTCATGTGCGCGATCACCTCCATAAAGCTCTTTCCCAAATCGGACAGAGTGTATTCGACTCGCGGCGGAATCTCTCGAAAATCGTATCGGAGCAGAAAGCCATCGGCCTCCAATTCCCGGAGCTGTTTTGTCAGGGAAGATTCCGTTATTTCACCGATCTGGCGGCGCAGCTCTCCGAAGCGATGGATATCGCAAAATGCGATGTAGTAAAGAATTTCAAGCTTCCACTTGCCACCTAACATTTTCTGAAGCGCTGACATGGTTTTACAGCGCTGAATCGCCATTTTTGTTTTTTTCATCTCCTTTGCCCTCCTGGCACTATTATATTGCCTCTGCATCAAAAAACAAAGTACTGCAAAAAAGTACCGTACTTTTTATTTTTCTGTACTGCGATATAATGGCTGCATCTGGCGATGGAAATTCAAAGCCGATAAAAGAAAAAATAAGGAGGTTTTATTATGCACTACACCGGAACTATATGGAGGCCGCCCTACGAAGCTTCTTCGCTGCTGCTGGAAGTAACGGCAGGCTGCACGCATCACAGCTGCAAATTTTGTACGCTTTATCACGATTTACCGTTTAAATTCAGGCTGTCACCCCTTAAGGATATAGAAAGCGACTTGCAGGAAGCACAGCTGTGGAGCACAGACCCGATTTCAAAGCTGACGGCCCGACTGCAGGGAATGCCCAAAGCGCAGCGCATCCGGCGTGTCTTTCTGGTCGGGGCAAATCCCTTTGTACTGAAGCACGAGAGGCTTATGAAGATCGCCGGCCTGGTTCAGCAATACATTCCGTCAGTCAAAACCATCGGATGCTTTGCACGCATTACCGATATTGCGCTAAAATCGGATGAAGAATTAGCAGCGTTGCACCAAGCCGGATACGATGGCCTGACCATCGGGATCGAAACCGGAGATGACAGCGCCCTGCGCTTTATGAATAAGGGGTATTCGGCTGCCGATATTGCAACGCAGTGCCAGCGGTTGGATCAGGCTAGCATACAATACAACTTCTTCTATCTGGTGGGAATTTCCGGTGCTGGATGCGGGGAAGCTGGTGCAAAGGCTACAGCGGATGTCTGCAATCAGCTCCATCCCCGGCTGATCGGCGTCAATATGCTGACCGTGTATCCAGAGTCGGAGCTGCATCAGGAAATGCAGCGGGGCAACTGGAAGGAAGAAGGAGAAATCGAAAAGTATAAGGAAATCCGCACGCTGCTTGAACATTTGGAAATCCCCGTTTCATTTGCTGCCTTAGGCGCATCCAATGCGTTTCAGTTTCAGGGAGCTTTGCCAAAGGATAAGAAGGTCCTTGCTGCTGCCCTTGACCGGATTATCGAAACCGTGCAAGAAGACGAGTTGCGGATGTATCGTACCACCCTGCGCCATCTGTAAGCGCCACAGCGAGATAAAAAATAGCAGAGCGGCCCGAACACAGGGGCCTCTCTGCTGTCTTTGCGCATTTTTACTGCTTACCGCAGCGTCTGATCCAAGCTTTCCATCAGCTTTTCGATATGTATGGGTTTTGCAATGTGGCCGTTCATCCCGCTTCGGAGCGCCTCTTGCTTATCCTCCTCAAAGGCATTGGCAGTCATGGCCAGAATGGGAATGGAAGCTAACTTTGTATTTTCCATCTTGCGGATGGTCTTGGCAGCGTCATATCCATTCATCACCGGCATCTGAATATCCATCAATATTATCCTGTAATATCCCGGGGCAGACTTTTGCAGCATCTCCACAGCTACCTGGCCATTTTCAGCAATTTCTACAGTAAATCCCGCTTCTTCCAAAATAGCGGTAGCGATTTCCTGATTCAGTTCATTATCCTCAGCCAGCAGGATGCGCCCCATTCGAACAGAGTCGCCATCTCCACAAGTACACAACTTGTGCGTTGTCTCTTCTGCATCGCTTTCCTCGCAGAGCTGGAAGATAAACGATATCGTAACCTCTGTGCCAACGCCGGGCTCGCTTTTTACGTCGATGGTTCCGCGCATCATATCCACGATATTCTTGGTAATCGACATGCCCAGGCCCGTTCCCTGGATGCCGCTGGTGGTGGAGTTTCGCTCCCGTTCAAAGGGCTCGAAAATGCGCACTAGAAATTCCTGGCTCATTCCGATGCCCGTGTCTTTTATGAAAAATTCATAGGCCGCACAGCCCCGCGGAGCTCTCTCCTTCTGTGCAACGCGCAGATGGATAGCGCCGCCTAAATTGGTGTATTTGATCGCATTGCTCAACAGGTTCAGCAACACCTGGTTCAGCCGCAGGTTATCGCAGAAGACGCAGTCGTTTCTCAAATCCTGCATGTCTGTCGTAAACGTCAGCCGCTTTGCCTGGATATCCGCCTGCACAATGCTGCGCAGCTCGGAGATCAAATCGGTCAGGCTGCATGGCTGCTCTTCTATGTGCATCTTTCCGCTTTCGATGCGGCTCATATCCAGCACATCGTTAATCAGGCTCAAGAGATGGTCTCCCGACATCTGGATCTTCTCAAGATACGCAGCCACCTGCTCTCTGTTGCCAATATGGCTGATGGCCAGATTGGTAAACCCGATAATCGCGTTCATCGGTGTGCGGATATCGTGCGACATGTTGGAAAGAAATACGCTTTTTGCCCGGCTGGCGCGGTTTGCCTGCAGAAGTGCGTTTTCCAGCATCTCCTTTTTCTTCATCTCCTGGCGTGTCTCGCCATCTATGCTGCGGAATCCCAGCACAACCCCGTGGCTGGTATTCCACTCCCCAGCATGTACTACCTTCATCTGGAAATATCGAATCTTCCCGTTGCACACCGTGCGATAATTGAGATAGTACATTTTATGCTTTGCTATTTCTTCCCGCAGGTGTTCCCGGCAGACAGCCTGCCGCAACATCTGCTTGTCGTCATCGTAGACGCATATCCGAATGTACTCCTCCATGCAGCTTTCCAAAGACAGCTCTCCCTGGAAGATCCTGTCCAAAATACCGAACGCACAGTTGTTGATCTGCAGCGCGTTGCCCTTGCCGTTATCCAGATCGAAGAAACAGACGATGTTGTAGTCGATTGCCAGAGCCTGAATCAACTCCGTCTGCCGCCGCTCCCGCTCCATCAGCTTGCGCGTCTCCTGCATTTTCTGTTCTGTGCAATCCAGCAGAAACCGCTGATAGAACATCTCGCCGTTTTCCTGCATGAGCTTGATATTGCCCATGACGTGTACGATCTTTCCGTCGGCATGGCGCACGCGATATTCGACGCCGACATTCTCGCCCACCTTTTTCAGTGAGGCGATCTCCTGGTAAAGCCTGTCTCTATCTTCTTCCAACACAGAGGAGGCAATCATCTGGAAGCCCTCGTCCATCATCTCCTTCTGCGATTTGTATCCCAGTATGTTCAAAGCCGCCCGATTGATGCTGATGATGTGCGTTCCATCCAAAGAATGGCACATGATCCCGCAGTCCAGGGAGGTGAACAGGGTTTCCAGCGTCTGCGTTTTTCTAACCAGCTCCTGCGCATAAGCCCTTTCCTGCGTAACATCAATCGCTACACCCACCGTTCCCATGACGCTGCCATCCGTATTGTAGAGCGGAGATTTGTACGTTGTCAGAAGCCGCATGCCGTCTCCGGTCTGAACAGTCTCTTCCGAAAGGCAGGTCTCGCGCCTGCGCATGACCTCAAGCTCCGATTCGATGCAGGCTGGATCGTCGTGTTCCACATCCCAGATATAGGCGTGGCCTCTCCCCTCCACCTGCGCCTTGGTCTTGCCAACGGTCTTGCAAAAACTGTCATTGACTTTTTCGTGGATGCCGTCCCGGTTTTTGTACCAGATCAGATTGGGAACACTGTTGATCGTAGATTCCAGATACTGGCTGGCCTCCCAGGCATCCCACCTCATTTTATACGCTTCCTGCCACCGCTGGAAGCGAAAGCACAGCTCCTCGTCGGACATGGGCGCTACCCAGATGTCCTTGACATCGGTCAAATATTCTGACAGCGACGGAATCTGCTTTCTCTGCACCAGCAGGATCAGCTCTGCCCCTGTCTTTCTGGCTGCGGTCAGCTGGCGGACCACAGCAGCTGCATCCGCTGTCTGCAAATCAGCCAAAATAACATCCGCCTTCTCTATCATCGCCTGCACAGGCGTATCGCTCTCAACAAAAGAAGGTGTAAAAGACTTCGAAAACGGGATGTTTTTCAATATTTCATACATTCTGCGCTGACAGCCAATCAGATAGAACTGCGTATGACAGCGATACATAATAGATTTCCTCCACTCACTCAAAATGAATTGTATTCTGCATTCTGCTTTTATTTTAACAACCCTGCAGGGGTAATGTCAATATCGTGCCTGCACTGTATTGCGGACATGCCAGTTGCATAACAGGCCTGCACGCTGCCTCTACAGCGGCAGGCCGGAAGGCTGCCTCCCTGAAAACAGCTCCTGCTCTATCTCTGCATGCGAAAGTTCTCCCGATCGGTACCGCTGCGCAAGCAGCAGCAGGTCGGAGATGGAAACAGCCACTCCCCGCACGCCGCGGTTTTTACTGATCCTCTGAATCTGTGCGCGGTAATTTCCCTTAAAGTGCCCGGATACAAACATAAAATAAAAGGTGTTTACATCGCCAGCAAAATTTTCCCACCACTTATTGGGATTGATCGCCTCGTCGCGGCTCTGGTTTTCGCCGATGTAGCGCTCCATCTCGTCCGCCTGGGAAATCGGCAGTGAATATCCCTTGGAATACGCCTTCGTGTCGATGATAACGCCGTAATTTTCGCCCAGCGCCTCGGTATAGATTATGCCGTCGGGCCTGCGGCTTCCGCCCAGGTGCAGCCCGCGAAAGCCGCATTCCTCGGTGAGAAGCTCCAGTGTTTTCATTTCAAACAGCCGGTTTTGCTTGCTGTCGTAGGCGAGGTCCAAAAGCGCCAGATATTCGTGGGAGAGCTGTGTGATCTGCATGCGCAGTTCTTCCTTTTTCGCAGAAAGCTCCGACTTTGCCAGACTCTGAGGCAGCGGGATAACAAAATCCTGCAGACTGTCCTTCAGCTGGTAGCCTTCCCCGCAGCGCCGGATGTCGATACCGATATTGACAAAGCCGCGGATATCGTCTTCGATGGTCTGCTCTGTTTCGTACAACTGATAGCCGCTCAGAAACGAAGCCACCTGGGAAAGGGCAGTGCTGCCGCCTGCTTCCGACAGGCATTTTAAGATCAGCGCCCGCCGGGTGCGCACATATTCCCGGTCTGCACCCTTGGTGGCAAGCATTTCCCAGCACAGGCGTTTTTCTATGCGCTTGTGCCGGCTTTTGCCTTCTGCGCGCCGCAACGCCGTAAGCCCCGCGCCGGTAATCCGGTAGGCCTGCCCGATGCTCTCTTCGCAAATACGCCCTGCGATTTCCACGGTTACGGTCTTTGCCTCTTTTCTTACTAGGCCCAGTTTTTCCAGCCAGCTGGAAATCATCCTCGCGTATTTATCGGAGGACCCCTCCCAGTCCGCCTTCATCGCACTTTTTTCCTTTGCTGTCTGCGCTTCGGCAAGCGACTGGCCCAATAGCTTCTGCGGCATGCTGGTAAAGCCGTCCTCGCCGATAAACCCCAGCTGCCTTCCGATTTCAAATTTAGTGAGATGGGCATCTTCTTCTGCCAGCAGCCGCAAAATGCGGATGGCAGGCGCATAGGAGAGGACCGCCTCTCGCAGCAATTGAATCTCCGCCTCCGACAGGCTGCCGGCATCTGCTGCGGTCCTCTCCGCCGACGGCCCTGTTTCCTCCGTCGAAACCGCTGCGGTCAGGGCCAGTCCCGCTTCGGTAATTGCAAAGGTATCGTCGCTGTAACTGTAAGAGATAAATCCAAAGCAATGCGCCCAGCGGACGAAGTTATCCGCCGGCCAGTCGCCGATAAAGGCCCGTCCCTGCCCCTTGACCGCTGCCTGGACAATGCCGTTGCAGCGCGAAGCGCTCCTGGGCGTAAAGGAGGTGCCCACCAGCGCTGCATAAGGAAGCCGCAGCGGCCTTTGGGAGAGCAGCTCGATCAACCTCTCCCGCCCGTCTCTTTCCTCCACCAGCTGGGGGATGATCTCCTCCTTCAGCTGTCTGTGTTTTTGAGAATGGCAGTCGAATACAGCTACCACATCGCAGAGGCTTCGCAGATTGCTGGGATCCTGCACCCAGCCGAAGGCCCGGAAGGTATTGCTTTGCGTCGGCAGTACGGAAATCATTTAGCATAAACGACAGAGCGGCCGCTGTCAGAAACCGTCACTTACATCAGTAGTTGACGATCAGAACCTCCCTGCTTTCCCCTTTCTTTGTATTGTAACTGGCATTGGCATAGCTGTAATTCAGGTCGATGATCCGGTAGCGCGCAGCCCACGAAAGCGCGATTGCGTTTTCCCTGCCCTTGTGCGACAGCACGTTGGACAGCGCAAAGCGGATGCCGCGGCGGTCCGCTTCATCGAGATACCGGTAAAGCTCCCGCTCCTGCGGTTCCTTCCAGTCCTGAAAACCGCGGTTGCCGTCGTTGTAGGTTCCCGTAGTAATAAAATAAGGCGGGTCGCAGTATATAAAATCCGCCGGGCCCAGCTGGTTCAGGTCGATATCCTTAAAGTCCCGATTGGTAAACTCCACCTGGATTTCCTTCAGCCTGTTTACAAATGCGATGAGATTCTTTCTCATATTGAGGGAAAACTGGCTCCGGTTTCGTCCAAAGGGGTTGTTGTATTCCAGGTCGTTGTTAAAGCGGAACTGGTAGTTGAAGGAGTAGCAGGTCAGCGTGTAGAGGTCCAGCGGGTCCTTCGTCTGGTTGTAGTCGTTGCGGAAGGCGATAAAGCCCGCTTCGTTTTGCTTGGACAGCCCGTACTGCGCGATTCTGCCCTCGATGTGCTCCAGTATGTCGGAAATGTCCCGCTCCTTCAATACCCGGAACAGCTCGATGATCTTGCTGTTGATGTCGTTGCACAGGATGCGCTGCGCCTTTACGTTAATCGCCACGTTGCAGCCGCCGGAAAACAGATCGACAAACGTTCTGATCTGCCCCGGAAACCGGGGGATAATCTGCGGCAGCAGCTTATACTTTCCGCCGATGTAATTCATCGGACTTTTGATGTATTTTTTTTGATCCACCACCGGCTGCGCCTTCCCGCCACCCGCTGCGGTATCTAAAGTTACTGTGGTTTTCTTCGGAATGCGCTTTTTTATGTAGAACAGGTATTCGAAGAGGCATTCGGTCTTCTGCGTTTTTTTGCTCACGTACTGGCGGTAGGGGATTTTATATACCTGATAGGTATTCTTCCGCCCGCATTTTTTCAAAACCGCCTCGATTTCTTCCTCGCTCATCAGCCCGTCGGTGCTGTAGCTCATAACAATATTCGAAAATTTCGCCTTCTGAATTAAGTCCTCGAAGGCATCTTTTACTTCGCCCCGGATGCAGAATCTGGATTTGAGCCCCTCGTAGGGCCGCATCCCCGTTACCCCGTAAATTTTGGGATTATCGTACTTCGATATCGTCTCCAGCAGATGATAATTGGGGGCGTACTGCCTCGTGTTATAGGGCGGATCTATGTACAGAATATCCCCTTCGATCTCCCCGATCAGACGATTGGCATCTAAATTGTAGCTTTTGTTGCATCTGCGGTTGTCGGTAACCTCCAGCCGGGCCAGCTCCAGGCTCTTAAACGTCCTCTTATCCCAGCGTTTTAAATAGGCACCGTACGTTCCGGTAATGTTCGAAACCGAGGGCACGGCCTCGATCAGCCCTGCCAGCAGATAGTAATACTCCATCTCCGTAACCAGAGCCGCCTGCTTCCAGGTCTCGATGGTCTGCCGTATAAAATCAATTCTCAGCGCATTGCTCTCGGAGAGGTACATGCGCTGACAGCCCTGGTTTGGCGCGTAGTTTTCCGCAATAAAGTACGAATTGCCGGCGCATTCTGCAGGCGGCACCGGCGTTTCTTCCAAAAAGGAGAAAGGCTCGGCGATCCCTGCCCGCCGCAGGCCGGCAAATTGGGGGATTTCGTTGTTTTCTATGGTTGCCTTCTGTATGACATAAGAAAAGTGCAGCGCATCGTTGGAATGCACTTCGTACTTCGGCTTAAAATACCTGGCTACGATGCCCGTGCCGGAAAAGATATCGCAAAACACCCGTTCCCTTCCGGTGGTATTCTTTTTAATTACGGCGTCGATATGCTGCAACAGCGCCGCTTTGCTTCCGATAAATCTCATAGCGCACCTCGTACATCCCAAAACATCCTTACGCTATAGCATACCATCCGCACCCCCGGTAAGTCAACGCAGCAGGCGACAATTTTTTCAGCGCGCAAAAATCCCCCGGCCGCGGGCTGTGCCAGCCCACCGGGGGATTTTGACCGCGCGCCATCCGCGCAGTCACCGCATGCTGATTTTCATAACTTTACTGTGGCCCCGCACGGTTTTGACAGCCTGTCCGCCGTTAAAACAGGCCGCTGATCCTGCCGTTTTCGTCCACGTCGATCATTTCCGCCGCAGGCACCTTCGGCAGCCCCGGCATCGTCATAATGTCGCCGGTCAGCGCCACGATAAATCCCGCGCCGGCCGATACCTTCAGGCTGCGCACGGTAATGGTAAAGCCGCTTGGCGCTCCCAAAAGCGCCGGGTTATCGGAAAAGCTGTACTGCGTTTTTGCCACGCAGATAGGAAGCCCGCCAAAGCCCAGCTGCGTCAGCTGCTGCGCCTGTTTCTTTGCCGCCGGGCTCAGCACTGCACCATCCGCCTTGTAAATCCTCGTGGCGATCTTTTCGAGCTTTTCTTCGATGGTATCGGAAAGATCGTAGCTGAATCGGAAGTCTTTTGGCTGTTCGCACAGCCGCACGACAGCCTGTGCCAGCGCCTCGCCGCCGGCACCGCCCTTGCCCCATACCTCGCTGAGCTCCACGTTGACGGAAAGCTTCTCGCATTCCTCGCGGATCAGTGCAAGCTCCGCTTCCGTATCCATGGGGAAGCGGTTGATGGCGACCACTGCCGGAAGCCCGTACACCTTCGTGATGTTTTCGATGTGGCGCAGCAGGTTGGGCATGCCATTTTTCAGCGCCT
Source organism: uncultured Peptostreptococcaceae bacterium (assembly GCA_949740445.1). Classification (GTDB taxonomy): domain Bacteria; phylum Bacillota; class Clostridia; order Peptostreptococcales; family Anaerovoracaceae; genus RGIG446. Next base: position 11,305 of record CATJIF010000053.1, read on the forward strand.
CCAGGTTTTCCTGATTCAGCTCCGCCTTAGGCACGCCGCCGTGGTTTTTCAGCGCGCGGACCGTGGCGACAATCACCACTGCATCCGGCTGCAGGCCCGCCATGCGGCACTTGATATCCAAAAACTTCTCCGCGCCCAGATCAGCTCCAAAGCCCGCTTCCGTTACCACGTAATCCGCCATCTTCAGCGCGGTCTTCGTCGCCGTTACCGAATTGCAACCGTGGGCGATGTTGGCAAACGGGCCGCCGTGAATCAGGACCGGCGTGTGCTCCAATGTCTGCACCAGGTTGGGCTTGATCGCATCCTTCAACAGCGCCGCCATGGCTCCCTGGGCTTTCAGCTGCCCGGCGGTTACCGGCCTGTCGTCGAAGGTATAGCCCACCACGATGTTGGCGAGGCGCTGCTTTAAATCCGCCACATCCTCGGCCAGGCAGAGGATGGCCATCACCTCGCTGGCTACCGTAATGTCGAAGGAATCCTCCCTGGGAACGCCGTTGGTCTTTCCGCCCAGGCCATCGGCCAGGAAGCGCAGCTGCCGGTCGTTCATATCCACACAGCGCCGCCACGTGATCTTGCGGTTGTCGATGCCCAGCGCATTTCCCTGGTAGATGTGGTTGTCGATCATGGCCGAAAGCAGGTTGTTGGCCGCGCCGATGGCGTGAATGTCCCCCGTAAAGTGCAGGTTGATATCCTCCATGGGAATGACCTGGGCGTAGCCGCCGCCGGCCGCGCCGCCCTTTAAGCCGAACACCGGCCCCAGAGAAGGTTCGCGCAGCGCGACCGTTACCTTCTTTCCGATGCGGGAAAGCCCGTCGGCAAGCCCTACGGTTGTTGTGGTCTTGCCCTCGCCTGCCGGCGTAGGCGTAATCGCCGTTACCAGAATCAACTTCCCGTCGGGGCAGTCTTTGCGCTCCTGCAGCAGGCGGCTGCTGAGCTTGGCCTTGTAGTTGCCGTAGAGCTCCACATAAGACAAATCTATGCCAGCCTGCTGTGCAATCTGCGAAACCGGCAGGATCTCAGCCTCCTGGGCTATTTCAATGTCGCTTTTGAATTCCATAATCATTCCCTCTTTTCTTTCTGACCTGCGCCGCATCAGGCCTCTTTGGCTCTGCGGGCCGGATCGTTTTCTCATCAAACGGCCGCTGGGAAGTCATTTACAATCCCCACTTTACCATAACGCCTTTTCCGGCATTTCACAAGAGGATATTTCACATTTTATCTGCAATAATCGAACATTTCTATTTTATTCTTTGCTTTTTGCGAAAAAATTTGCAAAAAACACGAATTTCAATTCACCCACCCATTCAGCGGACAGCGAACGGCTTTTTTCGTTTTCTCTGTTGAGCCCGGGCTTTGGCAATGGTATACTTTGAGAAGCAAAAATATTTCGCACTGCGGCCGCCCGCCGCAAGAGGGAGGGAGTATTATCCATGAACGACATGACAAAAAACGATATTTTGCGGCTTCGCACCCGGCTTTCCAGCCTGGCCATATTCCGGAACCTTCTGAAAAGCCCTGTGATGGAAGCCTTTCTTGCGCTGCTGTCTGACTGCGGGCAGGGCGATCCCGCAGCTGCTGTCAGCTGCTATTGCGACTTCGTTTCGCAGCTGTACCGGCATGGCGACAATTTCAGCGACTACCTTCTCAACTTTGTATTAGAAGACGAAAATTCCTACATGCTAGCCAAATGCACGGGGCGCAGCACCCGCGGTCCCATGGAGGAGGCTTTGGATTGCGAACTTTCATTGCTGCAGGAGCTCTGCGCCCTTGGCAGCGACCAGCTGAAACAGGCTATGGGCTACGACGGCTTTCTGCCCGGCTGGAACACCTCTTCGTTCGACCTTGGCGCCATTTACCACCGCCGCATCGCCGATATCCACACAAAGGGCTACGGTATATTCGCCAAATACCACATGTTCGCCATCGACGACGGCCAGATCGTTCCCATCCGCCATCCCGACCCTCAGCGGTTAGACCAGCTGTCGGATTACGAGGCTGAGCGCAATAAGGTAATTAAAAATACGCAGGCGCTGCTGCAGGGCGGCCCTGCAAGCAACGTGCTTTTGTACGGCGATGCCGGAACGGGAAAAAGCTCCACCGTCAAGGCCATCGTCAACGCCTATAAAGATCAGGGACTGCGCATGATCGAGGTAAAGAAAAAGCAGCTGTACCAGATTCCGGATATCGTAGAAGCGCTGTCCGCCAACCCGCTGAAATTTATCCTCTTTATCGACGATCTCAGCTTTACCGGAAACGACGACGATTTTGCCGCCTTAAAAGCCATTTTAGAGGGAAGCATCTCCGGCAAGAGCAGCAATCTTGCAATCTACGCCACCAGCAACCGCCGCCATCTGGTAAAAGAAACCATGACGGAGCGCAGCGGCGACGAGCTTCACTTAAACGATACCATGCAGGAGCTGATGAGCCTGTCCGCCCGCTTTGGCCTGATTATCACCTATCAGCGCCCCGACAAGCAGGTCTATTGCAGCATCGTCCAGAACCTGGCAAAGCAGTACGGCATCGAAATGGATGCGCAGCTTCTTCTGCAGAGGGCGGAAGCCCACGCCATCCGCGCCAACGGCAGAAGTCCGCGCACAGCGAAACAGTTTATCGAGCTCTTAAAAACCGGAATTATCCCTCAGCAATAGCGCTTCGGAACTTTTTTCCTGCTTTCCCCGTCTTACAGATACTTGCAATGTTTCAGTTACTTATGGTCTGTTCCCCCACCGATGCCCCTGCGTCCGCACCCTCGTGCGTTACGCCAGCGGCTTTCGCCTGGGGAAGCTGCCGGAAAGGAAGGCTCTTATGAACGCAAAACATTCCGAATCTGCAAATGCTCTTAGCAAGCGCCGCCTTTTATGGCGTGCGGCACTGCCCTTACTTTTATGTCTCTGCCTGCTGGCCGGATGCGCAGGCGCCGGCGGCCACGATTACAACGGCGGTTCTGCGACAGAACCGGGCTCTGGCGACGGGGCTCTTTCGGAAAGCACAGACCAATTCTATGACGTTGACATGGGCATGGGCGGCGGTGATGATTTCGAAGCGGGCATCGCCGCGCGGCCCTACGGCGACGACGTAAAGCTCATCCACAGGGCCAGCCTCTCCCTCGAAACCACGGAGTTCGACGAGACGGCAGCCAATCTCCGCCAGCTGATCGCAGACTGCGGCGGCTATTTTGAAAGCTCCAATGTGGATTCGGGCAGCTATCATACCTCGGGCTACCGCTACGGCTATTACATCGTCCGCATCCCCCAGGAAAACTACGATAAATTCTTAAACAGCGCCAACCAGATCTGCCACGTAACCAACTGCAGCCAGTCCACAGAGGATATCGGCCTCCAGTATTACGATATCGAATCGCAGATCCGCCTGCTGACCATCAAGCAGGAGCGCCTGTTGTCCCTGCTCGACCAGGCGACTAGTATGGAAGATATCATTCAGCTGGAAAACTCCCTGTCAGAAGTCCAATATCTATTAGAGGAAAACGCTAACCAGAGGAACCACTACGATAGTCTGATTTCCTATTCTACGATAGAAATCAGCCTGAATCAGGTGACGCGCCTCTCCGATGGAACGCCGGACCAGCGCACCTTTGGCCAGCAGCTCTCTTTAGCGCTGCGCCAAGGTCTGCAGAGCACCGCAGACAGCTGTTCTTCCCTGATCTTATTGATCGCCTACAACATAATCCCTCTCACTGTGTTTTTCATCGTACTGCTGCTGTTGCTGTCCTCGATGCGGCGCCGCCAATCGGGTAACACGCTGCGAGGCAAAAAACCCTTCCGCGGATTCTGCCAAGTGATAACAAAAGCAGACAGCCAGCAAGAAACACCGCCCGCAGACGGACAGAATAAACCGAGCGAACAGGGCACATCCGCCGGAGATTCTTCGGATATTCCGCACTAAAAGCCGTCGGATACGCGTTTTATTCCTCGCGCCAAAACCAGGCAACGTGCTCCCTGCACAGCTGGCAGCCCTGCTTTTGCAGCCAGTGCAGGGAGCGGAGATTTGTGGGCGCGACAAAGATCACCGCGCGGCTCTTCTTTTGCTCCATGCCCTGCAGCAACCGGCAAAGCAGCTGCGCTGCAAGTCCGCTGCCGCGCAGCTGCGGCTCGACATAAACCGGCCCCAGCTCCGCGCCGCAGTGCGTCATGGCAAACCCTACCGGCACATTGTTTTTTCGCGCCACGATGGCGGGCGCTGCTGCTGCCCGCCGTCCTATAAATTCTTCGTTTAGCTCCGGATGTTCGTATACGCGGAGCATCCAGGGGATGTCCGCTGCCTGCACCGGCGTAAACTCCACATCCGATTCCTCCGACCCGCCTTCAAAGCCCCGGGCAGAAAGCGTTCGGCTCTCCGGCGGAAGCAGCTGATAAAACAGTCCTCCCCGCAGCGGTGCTTCCATGGAAAGCGCTTGTTTAAGCATGCGCCCGTCGGTGAGAAGCGACAGCAGCATGCCGCTGCGCCCGCTGATCTTTCTGTAGAGAAACGCCAGCTCGTCGGGAGATTTCACCGCATACATATATTTTCCGTTTTCCACATCGCGCATCCGCACCGAACTACCGGCGATTTCCAGGTCGTCAGCCATGCCCTGCTCCAGCCTGTAAAGCATATAACTGTTTTGTTCCTCTTCTTGCAGCAGTAACTGCCTTGCTTTTTCTCTCATGCGTATGTTTCCTTTTCATTTCAGCACACTTGCAATACCTTCTTGTTTTACAGCGATCTTGCCTCTGTTTTATCCAGTCTATCACAGCCACCGCTGCTTTTCCATCTCAACCTTCGGCGGGTAACTGCAATGGCCTGAATAGCCTTTCTTTTCTGTTTTTTTGAAGAATTCCCCAATTTTCGAGGGCTTTTCGCATAAAGTAATTGACAACCATCCGGCGCTCAATGATATAATATATTAGACTTTTGCCTTTTTCAAAGGCATTGACACGCAGAGTTTTTTCTGCATCGGCTGCCCTGTCCGGAATTGCTTTTTGCTGCTTTACCGAACGGGCTATGTAAGCGGTGAACAACCGCACAAAACAGTTAAAAAGGAGAAACAAATGAAAAAATGGATTGCATTGATGCTGGCGATGGCTATGCTCCTGTGCACGATGACCGGCTGCGGCGATTCCGGAGATCCCGGCAATAGCGACAACCCTGGCGGCGACGAAACAGAGGTAAAGAGAATTGCAGTGATCTGCGACCCTGTAGGCGTCAACCCCTTCCTCACCCAGATCGTGGACAAGTTCGAGGAGGTAAAGACTGCCGGTACTTACCCGATGGACTACAGCGTCGTCGAATGTGCGGACGACACCGCGTGGTCGGAGAATATCCGCGCTTCCGTCGAAGAGGGCTACGACTTTATCCTGGTCGTCGGCTGGCAGGGAGCAGACCCGCTCAACGAGGTCGCTACGCAGTTCCCCGATAAGGCGCAGTACGCCATCATCGACACCACCTGCGACAACGAAAATGTAAAATCCTACATCTTTAAACCGCAGGAAGCCGCCTATCTGATCGGCGTCGTTGCCGCCTCTGTCAGCGCTGATGCCGGAAAGCCCAACGGCCCCTTTGGCGGCGTTCACGCCAATCCTGGACAGGGCAGCTTCGAATGGCGCTGGGGTTATATGGAAGGCGCCAGAAGCGTCAATCCCGAGCTGACGATGGACGATTTCCTCTTCAACTACACCAAGTCCTACACCGATGCAGCTACCGCCAAGGAACTGGCTCTGCAGCAGGCAGCGCAGGGTTGCGTATTCATCAACGCTGCCTCCGCTGTTTCCGACTACGGCACGTTTGAAGCTGCTGCGGAAAAGAACTTCTACACCTCCGGTCAGGATGCTGACATGACCACACCCGACAACCCCAACATCATTACCTCGCAGGTAAAATACACGGGTGTTGTCGCTGAAATGGCTATCGAAGAATTCTTCACCACCGGAATTCAGCCCGGCGTCGTTTCTCTGGGCCTGGCCGATAACGTTGTAGGCGCAGTCTACATCACCGACGACGGCGTCAATCCCAGAAACGCTGTTCTGACCGATGATATCGTCGCTGCTGCCCGTGCGGCTGCCGACAAAATCAAGAGTGGCGAACTGGTGCTGGAAGTTCCCTTAGAAGAGGATTACAGCTTCTAACCACAGTTGATTCCGGGGGCTGTCTCAGCATTTGAGACAGCCCTTGCTTTCTTTTTACCGCTGTCTCCGCCCGGTGGGGGCAGCTGAAACCCCAGCAAAGTGAGGAGCGTATGGCGCAAAGAGAAAAAAAAGTAATTCTTCAAATGAAGAATATCGTAAAATACTACGATACGCTGGCCGCTAACGACAATATCAACCTGACGCTGCATCAGGGCGAGATTTTAGCGGTCATCGGCGAAAACGGCGCTGGAAAAACCACGCTGATGAAAATCCTCTACGGCCTGGAGCATCCGACCTCCGGCGAAATCCTTTTAAACGGACAGCCCGTGCATCTGAAAAACGCGGCGCAGGCCATCTCCTGCGGCATCGGCATGGTGCAGCAGCACTTCATGCTGTTCGATCCCTTTACCGTGGCGGAAAACGTCGTCTACGGACGGGAGCCGAAAAAAGGCCTTTTTTTCGACGTAAAAGCCGCCAACGACAGGATCGCGGAACTGTCGCGACAGTATGAGCTTCCGCTCAATCCCACCGATAAAATCCAGGGCATGCCCGTAGGGCTGCGCCAGCGCGTGGAAATTCTAAAGGTGTTGTATCAAAACGCGGATATCATCATCTTCGATGAGCCCACCGCAGTCCTGACGCCGCAAGAGGTTCACGAACTTCTGAAAACCATGAAGCAGCTTTCTGTCGCGGGAAAAAGCATTATTATCATCACCCACAAGCTCAACGAGGTAATGGAAGTCGCTGACCGCGCCATGGTCATGCGCATGGGAAAGCACATCGCCGATGTGAACATCGAAGACACCTCTGTCGAAGAGCTGAGCTTTATGATGGTGGGCCGGCAGCTGATCGACAAGAACATCGAATCCCTTGCAGCAGGCGAGGACGTGCTGCGCGTGGAAAACCTGACGCTTGCGGGCAACGGGCTGCTTCCCGTCATCGACCACCTCAGCCTGCACGTGGCTAAGGGAGAAATCGTCGGCATTGCCGGCGTTTCCGGAAATGGCCAGTCGGAGCTGGTGCGCTGCCTCTTCGGCCTTCAGAAGGCTGACAGCGGAACGATTACCGTCTGCGGAAAAAATATTTTTAACCGCAGCGTGCGCAACGTGCGTGATGCAGGCGTTGCCATGATTCCGGAGGACCGCTACATCTGGGGCTCTGCCAGAGAAGCCACCATCGCCGAAACCGCGGTTATGGGGCATTACCGCAGCCCTCAGCTGTCGCGCAACGGCGTGCTCTACACGAAAAAAATCCGCGGCTTTGCCCAGGAGCTCGTAGATGAATTCGGCGTAAAAACCGACAATATACAGTACAAAACCGGTTCGCTTTCCGGCGGCAACGCGCAAAAGCTGATCGCCGCCCGGGAAATCCGTCAAAATACGCCCCTTCTCATCGCCTGCGAACCCACCCGCGGCGTGGATATCGGCGCTATGGAATTTATTCACGACCGCATTGTGGAAAAGCGCAGCGCTGGGGATGCGGTGCTTCTGATCTCCAGCGAACTGACGGAAATTATGAAGCTTTCCGACCGCATCTACGTTATGTACGACGGAAGGATCAACGGCGAATTCACCCGCGAAACCGTAACAGAAGAACAGCTGGGATTTCTGATGATGGGAGGTAAAAAACAATGAATACCCGCACGATAAAACGCCTGCTCTCCCCGCTGGCCCAGCCGGTCTTTGCCATCGCCTGCGCCCTTCTGGTCGGCGCCGTCGCTATGATGTTTACCGGCGAAAATCCGCTGGAGATTTATGCGATCATGCTGAAGGGAGCCTTTGGCGGCAAGTATTATTTTCTGACCACCCTCACCCGGGCCACGCCCATCATCATCACCGGCCTGGGCGCCGCCATCGCCTGGAGCTCCAACTACATGGGAATCGGCGGCGAGGGACAGATGATCCTGGGCGGCTTTACCTGTGCCCTGATCGCGCTCTACATGCCCGGCCCCGCCTGGGCGAAACTCCTCTGCTCGATCATCGGTGCCCTGGTCGCTGGCGGCCTCTATTCGTTTATCTCCGCCTGGCTTCTGGACAAGTTCGAAATGTCGCTTGCGATTTCCACGCTGATGTTCAATTACGTAGCGCAATACGTTACCATGCACTACGTTGCCAACGTCTTTTTGGATACCACAGGCGACGGCAAGATGACGCAGACCTTTATGGTAGACGAAAGCGTCCGCTTTCCGCAGCTGGTGGAGGGCTACAGCGTGCACCTGGGTTTTATCATCGCCATTGCCCTGGTGGTCGCCGTATGGTTTTTAATGAATCGCACCAGCTTCGGCTACGAATCGCGCATGACTGGGTTTAACATCCATTTTTGCGATTACGGCGGCGTCAGCAGCAAGAAAATCATGTACGGCATTTTAACGCTCAGCGGCGTCATCTGCGCCATGGCCGGCGTATGCGAGGTGCTGGGCACGCAGTACCGCTACGTGCACGGTACATACGTCAATACCAGCTACGCCTGGATCGGCTTAAACGCTGCCCTGATCTCCAATTACAATCCCTTCGGCGTTCTGATTACGTCTATCGTTTTGGCCGGCATTTCCACCGGCGGTGCGGCCATCGCCCGCGCCACCAGCGTACCCCTGGAAATTTCTTCTGTAATCCAGGGCTGCATTACGCTGTTTATTTCGGCAAAGATCGTCATACAATACCGCAGAGGCCGCAAGGCAAAGACTCCGCCCTCTGCAGCAGCTCTACAGGGAGGTGAGGAATAGTGAACATCGACGCGAATTACCTGGCCGTGGTCTTCAATTCTACTATCCGTATGACTACACCCATCCTGTTCGTCGCCTTGGGTTCGGCCCTGTGCAACCGGGTGTTTATCTTCAATATCGGCCTGGAGGGCATGATGCTGACCGGTTCCTTTGCCGCCATCGTCGCCAACTACTACACCCACAGCGTGCTGATTTCGATTCTGGCTGCCATGATCGCCTCCATGCTCATCGCCTGGGTTGCCGGCATTTTCATGGTAAAATTCAAAGGTGCCATGCTGGTGGTAGGCGTTTCGATCAATACGTTGATGGGCGGGCTTACCACGTTTCTCATGCAGCTGATCTTCGATGTCAAGGGCGCCTATGTCAGCACCGACCTGGTGGGACTGCCGAAAATCAACGTGGATTTCTTCGGCGAGTCTTCTATCCTGCGCACTATGTTCGGTTCGCTCACCTGGCTGGATCTGTTCGCCTTTGTCATGGCCGTGGTTCTTTACTTCCATCTCTTCCGCACCGTAACGGGCTTTCGCATGCGCTCTGTGGGCATCAACAAACCCGCCGCAGAGAGTCTTGGCATTAAAGCCGACCGCATCCAGATTGCAACGGTCGTATTCTCCGGCCTGCTGTCGGGGCTTGGCGGCTGCCTGCTCTCCATGGGCGGCGTTACGATGTTTGCCCAGAACATGACCGCCGGGCGCGGCTTTATCGCCATGGCTGCGGGCACGCTGGGCGCGGCAAATCCGTTGGGCGTGGTGGTTTCCAGTTCCTTTTTCGGCTTTGCCCAGTCCATGGCTAACATGCTGCAGAATTCTTCGATTTCCAGCCAGCTGACCATGGCGATCCCCTATTTTGCAACAGTGGTCGCTCTTGCCATGTTCAATTACGCAAAAATCCGCGGTTCAAAACAAAAGGAAAAGCAATGATAATTCATTAAGGAGGTGTCATTTTATGACTTATGATTTTGCATATTTTCAGAAGAGCGCCGATTACGTGCGCGAAAAGATCGGCTTTACGCCGGAAATCGCCATCATCTTAGGCACGGGGCTGGGGCCTTTAGCCGATGAGATCGAAGATCCCATCACGATCCCCTATGGCGACATCCCCAATTTCCTGATCTCCACGGCAGAAAGCCATGCGGGCAAGCTGATTGCCGGCAGCCTGTCGGGTAAAAAGATCGTCTGCATGTCCGGCCGGTTCCACTATTACGAAGGGTACGACTTCGAACAGCTGACAGCTCCCATCCGCCTGTTTAAGCTGCTCGGCGTGGAAAAGACCATCCTCACCAATGCCGCCGGCGCCGTTAATGTGGAGTATTCCCCGGGACACGTGGTAATTCTAAAAGACCACATCAACCTGATGGGCGTATCCCCCACCCGCGGCAAAAACGTGGAAGAATTCGGCCCGCGCTTCTTCGATGCCTCCGATATCTATACCAAGTCCCTGCGCAAAATCGCCCTGGACTGCGCCAAAGATACAGAGCTGATTGTCCACGAAGGCGTCTACATGTTCTTCTGCGGACCGCAGTTTGAAACTGCGGCGGAAATCCGCGCCGCCAGGCTTTTGGGGGCCGACTGCGTGGGCATGTCTACCGTAACCGAAGCGCTGACTGCCGCCCACTGTTCCATGCCGCTTTTGGGCATTTCCCTGATGACTAACATGGCAACCGGCGTGCGCGAGGAAAAGCTCTGCAATGGCGAGGTGGGAGAAACCGCCCGCAGCGTAGAGGTTCCTTTTAAAAATTATGTAAAGGATATTATCGCTCATCTGTAGGCAGGATTTCATCTGATGATTGATGCCGCTGAGAAAGACGCACTGCCTTTTGTTTTGTACCTTTCCCAGCGGTAAAACCGAGAAAGGAAGGATACTATGAAACTTCTCTTATCCCACGCCTCTATTTTAACAGAGGACTGGTCGGTCATTTCCGACGGCTTTTTAGGCATTGACGGCGATACCATCTGCTATGTGGGAACCGAACGTCCGCAGGAGGCCTTTGAACGCGAAAAGGATATGCGCGGAAAGCTTCTGATTCCCGGCCTGTACAACCTCCACTCCCATACGCCCATGAGCCTTCTGCGGGGCCTTGGCAGCGACCTGCCGCTGGACCGCTGGCTGAACGAAGCCATGTTCCCGGTGGAAGCGCGCCTGATCCCCGAAGACGTGGCCGTAGGTACGCGCCTGTCGCTGATGGAAATGCTCGCCAGCGGCGTCGTCAGCTTTACGGATATGTACGACCGGACCTGGGCCACCATGCAGGAAGTTCTGGACAGCGGCATGAAGGCCAACCTGTGCCGCCCGGTTATGGCCATGAACCCGGCAGAGACCTATGAAGACAATTTCCGGGTGGAGGAAGCCTTCCGCTTTGTCAAGGATGTCAGGGCGTTGAACAACAGCCGCATCCGGGCGGATTTCGGCATCCACGCCGAATACACCAGCAACGACGCTGTGATCGGACGCTTTGCCGGGGATATGAAAGACCTTGGCGGCCGGGTTCACCTGCACCTGTCCGAAACCCGAAAAGAACACGAAGAATGCAAGCAGCGCCACGGGAAAACGCCGGCCCGCTGGTTTTACGACCTGGGCGTAATGGACCTTCCCGTCATCGCCGCTCACTGCGTCTGGGTGGAGGACAGCGACCTGACGCTCTTAAAAGAAAAGGATGTCAGCTGCGTGCACAATCCCACCAGCAACATGAAGCTGGGCAGCGGCTATATGCCTGTCAAGAAGCTGATGGATGCCGGCATCCGCGTCTGCATCGGAACCGATGGCTCCGCCAGCAACAACAATCAGAATCTGCTGGAGGAGATGCACCTGGCCGCCGTGCTTCACAACGGCTATACCAACGATCCCACGATTATGAAGCCCTTTGAGGTCCTGACCATGGCTACGAAAAACGGTGCCGAAGCCCAGGGGCGCACGGATTGCGGACGGCTTTCTGTTGGCTGCAAAGCCGACCTTGCCGCCATCGACATGGACCGCCCTCACCTGATCCCGGCGCACGATATCCCTGCGCTTTTAACCTATGCCGTCCAGGCTTCCGACGTGGTTATGACTATGGTTGACGGCGCCATCCTCTACGAGAACGGCCTGTTCTTAACCATCGACTACGAACGGGCAAAATTCGATCTACAGGCAGCCATAAAGCGGCTGTTTTAAATCACAAAAGAAAGACAGAAAGGAAGATAGATTATGATGGAACGAGCAGACAAGGGCCTTGCCTACATGTTGCAATACGAAAATATCGCCTGGTACGAAAACGGCAAGGTTCGGATTCTGGACCGCCGCATCTACCCCACCCGCGTGGAATTTGTGGAATGCACCACGCATCAGGAGGTTACGCAGGCCATTACCGATATGGTTACGCAAAGCGCCGGCCCTTATACGGCTGCCGCTATGGGCATGGCCCTGGCTGCCTATGAATGCCGCGACAAGACCGAGGCAGAGCAGAAGGAATACCTGAAGCAGGCCGCCAATACCATTTCCCACGCGCGCCCCACCACGGTGGACCGCATGAGCCTGATTACGCAGGGCTGCTACCGGGCTGCCGAAGCGGCGCTGGCTGCCGGGCAAAACGTCAGCGAGGCCATCGTTTCGCACACCATCCGCACCAACAACGACCGCTACAAAAAGATCCGCCGCATCGCCGGTTATCTGGTGGATATGTTCCCCGATAAAGGGCGCATCCTCACCCAGTGCTTCGGCGAAACTATCGTCGGACAGATGCTGGCAGAGGCCAGGGATCGCGGAAATGAGCTGAAAATCTACTGTGCGGAAACCCGCCCGTACTTTCAGGGAGCGCGCCTGACTGCCAGCGTTGCCAGGGACATGGGGTTCGACGTTACCGTAATCACCGACAATATGCCGGCCTTTGCCATACAGAACGAAAAAATTGACGTCTTTACCTCCGCCGCTGATGTCATCTGCCAGGATGGCTACATCGTAAACAAGGTGGGAACCTTCCAGATTGCCATCGTAGCCAAGTACATGGGAATTCCCTACTTTGCCACCGGCGCTCCCGACAAAGGGCATCCCAGCGTCGATACGGTCAGCATCGAAATGCGCGACCCCGATTTCGTGTTGCAGGCCATGGGGGTACGCACTGCCATGGAAGGGGTAAAGGGCTATTATCCGTCCTTCGATATTACGCCGCCCTCGCTGGTTTCCGGCGTCGTTACCGATACCGGCGTTTACTCGCCCTACGACCTGCACAATTACTATGCCAAGGGCAACAAAGGCGAATTTGATATTGTCGTTTAATCCGGAGGAAGTGTATGGATCAGTATTTATCTTTAAAAGAAGAAATGGTTTCGATCTGCCAGCGCAGTTTTCAGGAAAAGTTGTTCGCTGGCACCAGCGGCAACCTTTCCGTTTTCGTTCGGCAGGATGAGGTTATGCTCTGCACGCCGACTAGCGTCCGCTACGAAACCATGACCGCAGGCGATATCGTCGCTATGCGGCTTTGCGGCGATATCATCGAAGGCGCATACCGCCCCACCTCCGAATGGAAGATGCATGCGGCCATCTACGAGAATATGCCTCATGTCAACGCGGTATTCCACACCCATTCGCCCTATGCCACTTCCTTTGCTGTGGTTCATCAGAGCATCCCGTATATTCTGATCGAGATGGCACCGTTTTTAGGGGGCGATATCCCCTGCGCTTCCTTTGCCCCTCCGGGCAGCCGGGAACTGGGGCTGTCGGCTGTAGAGGCTCTCAGCCCGGGCCGCAACGGCTGCCTTTTGGCAAACCACGGCGTGCTGGCGATCGGCGATACCCTGTCGCAGGCCTGGATTCGTGCCGAATACGTGGAGGATGCCGCAAAGATCTATCACATGTCGCTTCAGGTAGGAAACCCTGTCATTTTAAAATAAGGTGTTTTCTCAACATCATAAGGCTGCGTGCAGCCTTATGATTATTTTTGAAATTTGGAAATTTATCGGAAATTATTTCTGATTTTCTACCGATTGCAAGAAATTTTTCTTATTTTGGATGTTTTCCTCTTACAAAAATTTATCTTTTGTGGTAGAATAAAAGTACAACGTGTAGTTTTGATCAACGTAAATCCGTTTGTCCTGCTGCACGTTTTCTTTTATATTCTCAGCGCATTTCAGAGGCCCGACTGTCGGGAGATGAGGAGGCACTATGTTTCAGAAAGGCGATTACATTATCTATGGAAATACCGGAGTTTGCCTGGTGGAGGATGTCAGCATTCCTGAGGAAAGCTCCATGGGTGATGGTAAAACGCTCTATTATCGCCTGGCTCCCCTGCGCAGCACAGGGTTGATTTACATTCCCGTCACTACGACGAAATTTATGCGGCCGGTCATCAGCAGGCAGCAGGCGCAGGAGCTGATCTGCCGCATTCCCCACATCCAGCGCGACACCTACGAAGGCCACGACCACCGGATGATGGCCGAGCACTACAAAAATTCGCTTCAAAGCCACGACTGCGCAGACCTGGTACAGCTGATCAAAACCATCTATCTGAAAAACCAGACGCTTGCACAGCGCGGCAAGAAAGCCTCCAATACCGATCTTCAGTATCTGAAAACCGCCGAAGAGTTGCTGCACAGCGAGCTTTCCGTCGCTTTGGATATTCCATTCGAGCAGGTAGGCACTTACATTCAAGAATCCATCCAATGTATGCAAAAAAAAGAAGCCGATACATAGACGCATCAACTCCAGCGGGAACTTTTCTCTCTCTGGGGTTCTTGTGTGATTGTCTATGTACCGGCTGAAAAACCGTATTTAATTCACCCGACAACTGGGAATTTTAATTTGGCATAAAACGACTATCTTCCGGCTGAAAAAATTTTTTAGCTGTTCCAATCCACATCATAGGTGCGTTCCACAGCAAATTTGTTGAGATAGCCAGTAGAAATATCGAAATTCAGGTCGTACTTGTATTCCAGACCGTAGTACAGCCACATAACCTCGTTTCCCGTCCAGTCGGGATACTTCTCCGCAGCTTTTTCCTGAGTCAGTTCAGTGATCGGCACTCCATCAAAGGAAATCGTCTCAAGAACGCTCTGATCGCTCTCGGTAGCTATGGTCAGTTCCAGTCGGGCAATTACTGCCTGTCCCAGAGAAACCTCCTCCTCGTCTGTCGCAAAGGAGATCATAAAGGACATATTGTCCGACACTTTGATACTGCCGCCGGTGTAGTACGCATTTGCCTCCAACTGAGTGGCAGGGTCTACGGTAATCCGATTATAGTCCTCGTCCACCCAGGACACCTCTAACCCCTCGTCCAGCAGAGTTTGGACAGTAGTCTCTCCTACCCTAATCTCTTTACCGTTTATGCTGATGGGCAACAGAACCTCATCTTTGCCGCCATCCTCGCTGCTCCCGCCATCATCTTCACCGCAAGCCGACAAGCACAGCATGAGCGCCGTCAATATCAGGCAGAGCAAAGAAAGTGTTTTTTTCCTAGTCATATTTCGATATCTCCTTTCCATTTTTCTATCCGCAGATTTCTGGCCTTTGGGCAGTACCGGGCAATCCACTCTTTTGCCGTTTAGAACTGTTTCTGTGCGTTTTTATCGCGTTGGCGCAACTGGCCAGCCGTACGCACAGCCAGAGAAATACAGCGATGCCACCCCAATAAACAGCTATACTCGCAGCACACAGCAAAACCCGCATTCAGCCTTAAAATTACACGCTGAACCGGGCATTATGGTTTTGTGGTGCGATATATTCTCTGCGCTGAGTGCTACGATCACTCGTACAGGGCCGCAGGGTATTGGACGCACCTTGCGGCTTGCTGCTTTTGTTTCTCCGGGATTATTTTACTCTATCGCAAGAAAAATTACAATAGCCTTTTCCTCGAAATTTGGAGGAAGCAGGAATCTCCGCAATCCAATCACATCAGGCTGACTTATTCGATGATTCTTTGCTGAATGCGCTGCTGCAGCTGCTCTATCGCGCGTTCGTTTTCGCTTCGCAGGCGGCTGAGCAGCGGAAATATCTCCTGTCCGATCCTGCTCTGTACTGCCTCCATTTCCCTCTGAAATTTGTGAATTTGATCCTGCACCGCCCAGTCCACAAAGAAATTATCGAAAAACCAATCGGCAAAGCGCAGAAAATCCTGTCCGCTGATCTGATGGTCTACAGAAATGTCCACATCTTTCAGCTCTGCGCTCAATCGGTTTAAACGGCGCTGCAGCTCGGGCAGCGCACGCTCTGCCTCGTCCATGCTGCCCCGCTTTGCCATGGATACGAAAATCCCTCCTCCCATCATATCCCAGATGCCAAAACTCTCTGCGCTGCTGAGGGATTTTTGTATGAAGCGCAGCTGTTCCTCAGCGCTTTCAGCGGCGAGGCGCGCTTCTTCGATTTCGCGAAGCCGCGCTTTCGCATCGCCGATAGCGGCTTCGCTTTGCAGGATCTCCTCTGCGGCTTCCCCGCCTTTCTGCAAAAGCTCCTGTGCCCTTTTTTGGTAGCCCTGCTGGTAAGCAGCCTCACATCCGTCCAGAGTGCGGTACTCCCCTTGCAGCCTATCCCTTTCTTCGTTCAGCTGTGAAAGCTCTCGCAGGGCCGTCTCGTACTTTGCCCCGGCTGCCGCTGCTTCCAAGCGCTCCTGTTCGAGCACCTCTTCCCGGCTGCGAAACGCCGTCCGAAAAAAGCTGCGAATGCCGCCGGTTTCTATCTCCTGCACATCGGCTTCTTCTTTCTTCAGCTGCTGGTACAGCTCCTGGCTGTGCTGCGTCAGACGCACAATTTCCCCTTCAAGTGTAGAAAGCCTTCTCTGAATCCACGCCTTATGCTCTACAGTTTCTTTCAGCTGCTTTAGATCCGCCGCCCCGCTTTTCCATCCGTTTTCCTGCTTCATTTTCTATATCCCCTTTTCTACAAAATAAGCCCTGCAATGCGAATGAGAACGTCTGCCCCCATCGCGATGGCTGCCACCCAGAAATACCGGTTGATCTGCGCATCCTCCCGCGGCTCGAATACGCGCCGCAGGGCCGGATGCAGAAGATACATGATTACCATGCCGCCAAGTCCGAAGCGCAGGCTGGGATTCAGGGCGATTCTGCCCTGGAAGTGAAAGCCATAGCTTCGGTAATCCCAAAGCCATCCTCCGGTGGTATATTCTAAAAGATAGCTTGCCACAAGCTCTATCCCTGTGGCGATAAGAATAATCCCCACAAATACGAAGAGCGGCGTTAAATTGACGCTTTTCTGAAGAAAGGGCAGTTTACAGCGAACTTGCTTTTCCTTCAAGCGGTTTAGGCAGAGTAAAAATGCCAGCGCTCCGAAACCATACACCGGGCAGTATGGCCCCCACAAGAATCCCCGGTTGGAAAATCCCCAGCGATAGACGACCACTTCTAAAAAAACCTCGTAGCACCAGCCGAGCATGCTGTAAATGACAAAATATAAAAACCAGCGCTTCGCTTTCATCCTTATCCCGTCTCCCATTCCTCATCCTCCGCGCCGTCACAAGGCGCCTTCCCCACCGCCTGCGCTATGCCGCAGGTATTTTGCTATCGCAGGTGTTTTTCTGCCATAGCTGTCTTGCTACCGCAGGCAGTCTGCGACTCCTTCGCGTTCCGGCATGCTTCGCACCCGTTCGCGCAGCAGGGAAAGCGTTTGCAAGTAGCGCGCAATCTCCTGCGCCGAACTGTTGCCGCTTCCCTTTTTATCCGTGACATCCTCGATGAGGGTAAATCCATCTGCCATCAGGTCCTCCAGCGCAGGGAAGGAAATCTGCGGGCATTCCTTTTGCGCTGTGTTGACATAGCCGCGCAGCCGCATCAGTTTCTGCTTTGCCTGCGCCAGCCGGGAATGCGCCTTCAATGCATTGACAGGGCTGATTTCGCTTAACAGCAGCTGCGCGCATTTCAGCTCTTCCTCGACATCGTCGATCAGGCGGAAAATTTCGTAACGCAGGGATTTATCATCGCTTACATCCACCTGGTTAAACACCCGCCACTGCTTCTTTGCTTTGTTCCACAGCTGCGTTACACCTTCCTCATCTGCTATTTCCCGAAGCTGCCCGGCAGCCTCCTTCAACCGCTGGGAAATCTCCTGAAAGCCGGTGGCCTGTGGCTCTTTTCCCTCTACTTCTACCGAATGCGCAGGCGCAGCGACTCCGGCGTCTTTGGGATCTTTGGCAGCTTCAGGGGGGGTGACGCCTTCAGAAGCATCGGCTTGTTTTAGCGGCCGAACCGCTTCTTCCAGCTTGGATTCTGTTTTTCCGTTTGTCTCTTCTTTCACGCCGAAATCAATTTGCACCTGTGGAAATTCCGGCATAAAATCCCAGGAAGGCTCGATTCCGTTTTGTTCTCTGCGAAGCCGCATGCGAAGCTGCCTCTGCCCGCGCTTTTCTTCCTCTAATCTACTGTTTGCTTCGCTGTAAGCCTGCCGCGCCTGATGCTCGTTTTGCAACGCTTCTTCCAGCCTGCGCTTTTTTCCGGGAATTGGCGCACCGTGCTCCAAAGCCTTTACTCTGTCCTCCGCTTCGTACAGCATTTGACGCAATCGTTCTACGTTCTGTTCTTCTCTTTTACAGCTTTCACAAGCTCTGTCATACGCTTCCTTCAATTCCATCCTCAGTTTCCCCGTTTCTGCCCGGCAGTGAATTTCTTTCCCAAAATACACCGTTGATATATCCCTGGATTTCGCTCCCCCTGGCAGCGGCCTCGAGGCGCTGCTCTGCCCACAGGCAATACTGCTGGTCAATTTCCACGCCCAGGTAGTGCCGTCCTAACTTTTTCGCTACAACGCTTGTAGTTCCCGAGCCGAGAAACGGATCGAATACCACATCGCCCGCCTTTGAGCTTGCCAGTATAATCTTTGCGCACAGCTTTTCCGGTTTTTGCGTTGGATGCGCGGTATTTTCCGGCATCGACCAGAAGGGGACTGTAATGTCATCCCAAAAATTAGACGGACAGGTGTCGCGGTAATTTCCAGCATCGGTTTTCGTCCAATCCTTCGGCTTTCCGTCCACGCGATAAGGAGCGATCACTTTTTTCCTGATCCGTACAGCGTCGAGGTGAAAGGTATATTGCCTTCCTTTCGTTGCAAACCAGATATCCTCCATCCCGTTTTTCCAGTTGGCCTTTGCCCCTCTTCCCTTTTCTCTCTGCCAGGTAATGCGGTTTTTTATGTTAAAATAGTCTCCTAATACGCGTCCTATAATCAAGCTGGTTTCCCAGTCGCAGCAGACGTAAATAGAGCCGCTGGGCTTTATCAGGGGATGGAGAGCCGAAAGCCACCGGCGGGTATATTCTTCGTATTCCTCTGCCCTGCACTTCGAAAATTTGCTGCTGTTAAATGTCTTTGTCAGGTTATACGGCGGATCTGCTATCACCAGATCCACGCTTTCTTCCGGCAGCTTCGGAAGAACCGAAAAGGTATCTCCCAAGATGGTTTTATCCAGAATCGCTCCGATATCTTCTACCGGCTTTTCGACAGAAATACAGCGTTCTATATATCGCTGCCCCTCCGAAACAGGGGTATCTATCGTTTTGTTGCGCGGCGCTTTTTCCTTCGGCATAAGGGTTGCCTCTTTCTATCGCCTCTGTACGGTATAAAAACCGCCAGATGATTTTATATTGCCTCTGTGCTTTCCCCGGTTGTCAAGAGTGTAAACGCTCGTCTTGCCACATGCCATACAAAGCGATGTAAACCAAGAGGCAGGCACAAAACTCATGGCTATTATATCGTAAAAAACGGGTATTTTCAATGAATTGCTTTATTTTATCTCTTTTGGTCGATAACGACACATGTGGGATATCCCACATTACATATAGTGATACGCTCCCTGTTTTCTGATAAAAAACCAAACAGTTACAACAAGGGCCATGCCTTCTGCCACTACGATTGCCAGCCAGATGCCGTCCACTCCAAGAAGAGCGGGAAGGACCAATACTGCCACTATCTCAAATACCAGTACCCGCAGAAAGGAAATCAGCGCCGAGGTTGCACCGTCGCTGAGCGCCGTAAAAAAGCCGGAACCAAACAATGTAAGCCCGCAGAATAAAAACGATAGGGAATACAGCTGAAACCCGCGGCAGGTCAACGACAGCAGCTGTTGGTCGTAGCCGACGAAAATTCCCGTCAGCGGCAGCGATATTGCTTCGGCCAGAGCCGTTAACACCCCACCTGCCACGGCCACGAGAAGCAGGCTTCTGCGAAAGAGATTTTTCAGCTCATCGTGATTCTTCGCACCGTAGTGATAGCTGATGATCGGTGCACTGCCGATAGAATACCCTAAAAAAATGGCAATGAATATAAAATTCACATACATGATAACGCCGTAAGCTGCCACGCCGTCTTCTCCCGAAAGGCGCATCAACTGAAAATTATATAAAATGCTTACGAGAGAGCTCGATACATTGCTCATCAGTTCGGAAGAGCCGTTGGTACAGGTTTTTAGAAGAATCTGTTTCTGCGGCTTTGCCCAAACGAGATGCAGCAGACTGCTGTTTTCTTTCAGAAAGTAAATCAGAGGAACTCCGCCGCCTACAATCTGGCTGATCGCCGTCGCTGTTGCAGCTCCAGCCACACCCCAGTCAAAGACGGCGATAAACAAAGCGTCCAGCACCATATTGGTAATGCCGGCAATCACGGTAACCGCAAGTCCCACCCCCGGTTTTTCCGCCGTTACAAAAAAACTTTGAAATACGCTTTGCAGAAGGAATGCTGTCAGTGCCAGCAAAACGATTCGCCCATACAATACGCAGTTTTCCAGCATTTCTCCTTCTGCGCCAAGAGCAAAAGCTATCGGCCGGATCAGAATAAATCCCAGAACAGTCAGAGCGATTCCGCCGCAGACAGTCATCTCAACCAGCATGGAAAAATATTGGTTGGCCCGGTTCCGATCCCCCTCTCCCAGCGTTCTCGATACGATAGCACTGCCACCGGTTCCGACCATAAATCCCAGGGTTCCCATGATCATCAACACCGGCATTACCAGATTGATCGCCGCAAAGGGCGTTTTTCCCACAAAATTGGATATGAATAATCCATCCACTACGCCATAGATTGACATAAATACCATCATTATAATTGATGGAAATACGAATCGGAGCAGATTTCGATATGTAAAATGATCTGATAACTGTATTTTCATATGCCCTCACCTTTTCTTTCGCACCGCTGTTCAATTTTCTGGCAGCCGCAGCTGCACCGTGTTTTCGCGCAGCTTTTTCAGATACATTTCAGTCAGCCGCACCAGCTCGCTTCCCTGGGACTGCATGTCTTCCAGGGCCGCAGTTTCTGCCTGAACCACCAAAAAAATTTCCTTCTCCACAAATTGCCTTCCCTGTTCTGTCAGCAGAATGTGCATATCCCTGCCTCTTCCCTGCTTCAGTGTTAAAATCCCATCCTTTTGCAGTTTTCGAATGGTCGAATGGATGGTCTGCTTGCTCAGAAATGAGGCATTGCAGATATCCCTCTGAAGGCATCCCTCACCCATCTCGCAAATAAAATACAGCACAATAAAAGCGCTGTCGGAAATGCCCATGTGCAAGGCTATCTCGTGGTAAAGCTCGTCTATCCTTTTGTATAGCCGGTTAAATTCTTTCAATTCACAGTTTCCTGGAAATTCCATCATCATCTCGCCCTTTCTTCTGCTCAGCTGCAGAATAAAACACGGTAAATCCTATAAGTCCGAAATCAGACTTAACAAGTATATTAGTCCGAAATCAGACTCAAGTCAAGCACAACTTCTAAAAATTCTTCCGACTCTTTAAAAAGTCGTTGACTTCCGATTTTTATTGCGGTATATTTCTATCATAAAGAGCGAAATATATCGCATTTTCAAAAGGAGGAAAAATGTTATATGAAGCGTAAAATCAATTACTTAGGTTTTTTATCTCTGCTCTCGTTGATCGCGGTTTTAGGATGGTGGACAGAAAATACCAATCTATATGGCTTTTTCGGGTTCGCTTACTACCTTCATTACTTCTGGGTAATCCCGGATGAGTGCTTTCTTCTCAATGTCCAGAAAGCTGCTACGCTTGCATTTATGTCAGAAATGGTTTCTCTCGTCCCCTTCATGTTCGCCTGCGTCTTTGCGTTTGGCGCCGTAGAAGCGATTCCCGCAGCCTTTGGTTTAAGCTTCGCCGTAACCATTTTAGTCTTTACTTCTGCGATTATCGTATTAGAGTGGAGAGAGCAAAGGTGCGCGGCCAATGATTAAAAACCGCATCAAAGAATACAGGGCTAAATACGATATGAATCAGGAAACCTTGGCTAATCTCGTCGGTGTTCGAAGAGAAACGATTGGAAATCTGGAAAAAGGGAGATACAACCCTTCGTTGGTTTTGGCATGGAACATCGCAAAGGTATTTGGTGTTTCGATTGAAGACATCTTTACAATCGAGGAATAAACAGGGCGGCAAAGAGCCGCCTTTACTTTCTGCGGTCTGCCCGCACAAATGGCGAATGGATATCCTCGCTTAACAGCAGGCCGTAGCGCCCGGGCCTCCGGTAGGCATTGCCGTGAACCTCTGTCGCACGATAGCGCCGCATGGCATCTATGGGAAAGGGCGCCAGATAAATTCCCTCGCGATCTCCCGCCTCTACAAGCAGCGTATCGCGGCCTCGAATCTGCCCTTCGCTGTTTTCTCCGTAGGCGATTCCGTCAAACGCGGAGGAATGGCCGTTGCAGTCCGGCTGTCCCAGCGCATAGTTGGCAGTAGCGATTCCCACCATATTTTCGAAGGCTCTGGCCCGCAGCTGCGACAGGCGGTTAATCTCCATGGGGCAGGCATTGGGCACCAAAATCACCTCGGCGCCCTTCAGCATAAGAATCCGCGCGCTTTCAGGAAACTCCCTGTCGTAGCAGATCATCGCTCCAATCTGCACGCTGCCGCCCGCCGTATTCAGCTCTGCCGCATAGAAATCATCGCCGGGCGTCAGCCTGCTTTCCTCGCCGAAATCGCAGGTGTGCACCTTTGCGTATGTCAGCACCAGGCTGCCAAAGCGGTCGATTACTGTTACTGTATTGCGCGGCTGAGGTGAAAACCGTTCCAGATAGGTAATCGCTATGGCCATATCCAGTTCCGCCGCCAGAGACCGGAAAGCACCAATAAAAGTTCCCTCTCTGGCGATGGCTTCGTCCTTCAGTGCTGCCGCATCCTTTTCCATGCCGTAGCCGTTGCTCCACATTTCGGGAAACAGCGCCAGATCCGCTCCTGCCGCCTTCGCCTTGCGGCAAAATTCCACTCCTTTACGCAGATTGCCCTCCTGTGTTTTTTCCGCTGTCATCTGCAGCAATGCCACTGTAAAAGTATTCAAGACCCGCTCCTTTTTTACCGCTTTGCAATATCCCGGCCCTTTGCAGACTCTTGCATCGTCCATTTCTTCTGTTAAATTTATACGATCCTGCTCTTCCTGCAAATCCCCGCAGTTCCGGTTCTCTGCGGATTTCTGTACAGTCTGCTCTTCTGCATATTTTCGTGGTTTTTCTTATCTTCTTATCCGGCAATCCCCTGCCACGTTCCCCAGAGTTCCAAGGCGATGTATGCGAGGATGCCCACGTTGGAAAAGCAATCCCACGCTGCACCGGGCGCCGTCGTATATCTGCGTACAAACGCTGCAATCCGCCGCCGGTTATAGAGCAGCCAAGCGATGGAAAATACCAGGCTAAGCTTCATAATCCATTCGTCTATGATCCAGAAGTCGTCGAAGTGGTCGTACAGGACGTTGGATATCTCCACCCATAGATTGTTAATCGAATGGAACAGAATCGCCGCCCACAAGCCATACCGCTGGCAGACGCAGCCAAACAGCAGTCCGAGGAAAAACGTAACTGGCAACTGCACTATGTTCTGGTGCATCAGCGCAAAGAACAGCGACGATACGATCAGAGCAAAGGTTTCTCCGCAAGAGGCCAGCCGCCGCATGACCACGCCGCGGTAGATGGCTTCTTCCACTACAGGCGCTCCTACCACTGAATATAGCAACATGGAAATCGTTACCGACGATCCCGATGCCAGTTCCTGCGACTCTTCCAGTGAATATCCCATGTCGATCAGCAGATTATCCAGTGGTGCGGAAAGGATGATAGCAAACAGCTGTATGCCTTGTATTAGCAGGCAGATAACCAAAAACTGCCGCAGTCCGAAGTGGATTTTATTCTCCTGTGACAGAGGTTCTGCCCTGTAGGTCAGCGACTCCATGCGCATCAGCGACGTCTCGCCCTGCCGCATCTGCTGCATCCGCTGCTCCTGCCCTCCCGGCCATCCGTTCAGCAGCACCACCGCCACAAGCCCGCACAAAACCGCTGCTGTAATAACAATACCGCTGTCGTAGATGCGCTGATAAATCTCGTTGGCCGACAGCTGGGGCTGCTGCCATTGATAAAAAAGCATCATGCCGATATCGCCCAGGCTGATCACTGCCTGAAACAGGATTTCGTTGAGCAGAAGCCCGGCGGCCAGCCGCCAGAACATTATTTTTCGTTGATTGCACTCTTTGATCACCATCGCGTTCACCCTCGTTTCTCCAAATTGAACTGCCAAAGATGCCACCGGCGCTTTTTCAGGCTTTCCCTGACGCTCCGGCAATCTTCTTTTATTATAGCGGCCAGCCGCGGCAGAGTCAACGGCTGATCTCTTATCGGTATTCTATCACATCCCCTGACGACATCCTCCGGAGGTGGCCGTTTTCTGCAAAAAAATATCCGCTGTAACATTTTGCGGACACCTGCCTGCTGCACCGTGTTTGTCATTGATTCTCTGCATCCTCAATGGACATGAGCGTGTGTGGCGCGATTAGCCAGATGGTTTTATACACAAAAGGGGCCATCGCAAAACGCAGTGTTTCCGCCATATAGTGTTGATACCGATAATACTATTCACTATATTTCTTGTGAAACGGTCATTTTGCAACAGCCCCTGTCGCATTAAGAAAGTTTGCAGCTTCCGTTTTTATTTTATAAATAAGGTATATGTTTATTTGAGTAAATTTTGATAAAATACAATTTTTAAGAAGATGGTAAAGGCGAAACCAGTCAATGTATTTTACACCAATAGTTCGGCGAAACTTTGAATTCTCGTTCTGAGCTGCTCCACAGAATCGAGAAGCTGGTCAACTTCAAGGTAAAGAAGAGGAATGCCTGCGGCCTCCAATTCTTTTTTGACGATAGGATAATCAAATTCTTCCGGATCGCAGAACTTCATCTGGAAATAGATGACACCATCAGCGGCTTCGTTTTTCACTTGGTCTATCAGCATTGCACCTTTATACTTTTCTTGCTCGTAAAGGAATGTATCTCCCTTCTGGTCAGCTATCATACCGGCCATTTTTTCGAGAGCTGTTCCTTCTTTTCTTGCAGGGGTTCTCCAGTTTCTTGACTCCTGGGACAGATCGTCTCCGACGATTGCAATGCCGTTTTCGGTAAGAATATCAAGGAGTTCTACCGGTTCACTTACGATACCTGAAGCAATAATTCTCAACTGCGCTTTTTCTTTTGGAAGCTGTTTTACTTCGTTGATAATATCTTTCACGATATACGTATATTTTATCTTATCCATAAAGTAAGCGGCTTTTATAACGAGATGTCTGGTTTTGGCATCGAAGGTAAGCGGATGGTCCGAAGCGACCCTGACGAATTCGCGCATAGTGGCTCTGTAGTCTTCATAGACTATAAACGCCGCTTCAATCGCCTTATCCGGGATTGCCCTGCCGCTGATTTCCTCTAATCTCTTCTGCACATGTCTGAATTCTTCTACACAGTACTTTTCACCGCCCTCGATTTTGCGAAGCATAGGATAAACGATAGGAATTACCGGAATGTCAGGGCATGCGTATATCCAATTCTCGCTGACACATTTTAATGTATCGCACAGAGCAGGTATGATGACGCCTTTTAACATCTTATATGTACCGTTCATGCCGAACTCGAGATTTGCTTTTATAATGGTGCAGCAAAATCCCTGCAGGAACTTATCGGAGAGTTTTAAGTCGGTTTTTCCACCCCACAGGCCCACCGGGAGATAACCTGCAGCATAAACGAGTTCCTCGGGTGTATGGAGAGGAAAACAGCCAAAGGCTTCCTTGCCGGTTTCCTTCATGGATTCGGCAATGCTCTTGTCTGGGGTTGAGGCAATCCGGGTTAATTCAGAAATCAAAGCTTTGTAATCTGCCATTTTACTTACCTTCCTTTCTTGCGGCCATCACTTCCAGAAGAGCCTGAATTCTGGTCTCATATTGAGCTTCGGAGAAAATGCGCGGATCTGTCTGATCTCCATCAAATATGACAGAAGGAACACCGGTTCTTTCCTGAACCTGTCTCTGAATTTCATATGTCCTGAAATCCATAAGCTTGCAGCTGCGGTTTGAGTGATAGATAATTCCATCCAGCTTATACTCCTCAACATGCTTTGAAATGATATCTACGCTATACTTCAGGTTGCGGTTTGCATAGTGCCTGGCGTATTCGGCACACAATGCATTTATAGAGGTTTCGTCATACTGCAGATTCCAAATATCCGGATATGTAGAGCAGACCATGTTAATACCGTTCTTTTTTAAGGTTTTAAATGTAAAAGAAAGATTTGGCCAGCAGGCAATTCCATCCCACATGACTCTGTATAATTCCTCTTCCCCTTCCTTCCAGGGGCCGAGCCCTGCTTCAGATTTAGCGGCAAGCTCATCGTGCCACAGCTGAAACAGCTCAGCTCCCTCGGGTTTACCTCTCATGCACACCGCTACAGCCATGTAGTTAAACATATCAAAGCCGGAGAGCGGAGATGGATTTTTCATACCGAGAGAATAGGCCTTTTTCCACCAGTACGCTGTTTGGTTAGAGCTGTGCATCACTTCTGCAAGTCTGTCATAATCAAATTTTTTGCCTGTCAATTCCTCTAATTGCTTGATCGCATATTCGACTTCAGTTCTCATATATTCCACGGATCTTTGCGGAACATCGTCTTCGTATACGAACGGTGTGTGAATATGGATCATAGGGATGTTAAGCGCTTTTGCCAGGTTTTCATACCATTTCATTACTGTGTGACAAAGGTTGTCGCAGCAGAATACCATATCAGGAAGAGGAATATTCTGCGCCGGCGAGTTGGCAAGATCAGCATAGCCGATATTTACTCTTGCATAAGAGCAGAGGTCAGTAGAATATCCGCGGCCTTCTGCGTTGGCGATTAACTCAGGGGCACATTTTCTGGCGCCGATTGCTGCAGCATGGTTTTCCGGATAGACCACAGTCAAGTCCATGGTTTCCAATAACTCCTGCATACCGATGGAGGCAGACCACACTACCGGCTTGCCTTCGGCTTTCGCCTTCATCGCATCGTCATAATGCTTGGCTTGCATTGCGGCAAGCATCTGCTTTGAGGTCATTTTTTTTTCAGCCATTTTCAGTTCTCCTTGATTTTTTCATTATTATGATAAGGTTTATTTCACCAGCTCTATTAACTCAATAAGGAGGCCGTGGTTTGATCTTGGCTTTACAAAATTGATTTTCATATTTGTGCCTTCGACCATTTTGCAGGTGTCCTCCAGAAGGGCATACCCTTTTTCTCTGAATTCTGCACAGGTAGCTTCTATGTCATCTACTTCAAAACAGATGTGGGCGATGCCGCCCTTACCGCCATTATATTCCGCTAAAACGCCGCTGTAAGGAATTAAAAATTCGATAGGACTGTCGCTTTCCTCAGGATTCATCTTTGTGAAAATGAATTTTGTGTCGTAAGGAGTCAGCCCCTCACTTTCTTTTTCCAGTCCATACATGTCCATAATTTCTTCTACATAGTCCTCTTTGGGAAGAATAATGCCGACATGATGCAATCTTTTGTAAATCATTTTAACACCTCCGCTTGTTATATCGGGGACTCTTGAAAACTCACAGCCCTTAAACACACTGTGTTTTCAGAGCACTCCTTTTTCTTTGCCTCCACTTTTCAGTGGATTTTATATATTTTTTATCAGGAAATTTTTAAATTCCTATTGATAAACCTGATTCTTTCCCACGCACGAGGCTTCGCCTTGAATCTCCAGGGACATTTGATTTGACTCCGCCCATGTGGCGGTGCTTCCCTGTGCACAACCAGTTTCTGTATGGTCAACGTTCTCCTCTGTGATCGCTGTGTTTACACAAAACTAAAAGAAAATAATCAGCAAGAAGCATGCCAAAAATGTAAGGCTAATAAAATCCACTTTTTTATAAAGCAGATTTTTGGCATAAAGATTGCTTTATTAAGTTGCAACAAACGGATTATGAAAATAATCCCTACAACACAAAATCAGCACAATACTGATAAAAACAGCAGCTAACTGCAAAACGCATTGTTGTAATGTTGCAGAAAGCAACGTGGGAAAAAAAAACAGGATGTGGTGATTTTACAGCAGTCGTAATTCCGATAATTAAATTATTGGATTACAACTTAAAATTTATGAGGAGGAACAAAAATGAAGAAAAAGGTATTCGCGTTACTGATGATCCTTGCATTATCACTTTCACTTTTAGCCGGATGTGGAGGTACCGGAGAAGGAGGAGGATCTGAAGCAGGTACTGATGAGGTAGTGAATTGGAAACTGGCTTCCTGCTGGACAGATGGAACCTGGCTATTCCAAGTGGATTCTGATTTCTGTGACATCGTAAGCAGATTAACAAATGGCAAATTTACAATTACCCCGTATGGAGTTGGTCAATTAGGAGCAGCGACAGAAGTATTTGACCTCGTACAATCAGGTACAGTAGAAGCCGGAGGAGACTGGCCTTCCTATTGGTCAGGAAAAGACATAGGTTTTGATTTATTAGCAACAACCATGTTCAATTTCACAAATTGGGATTACTATGTATGGATTTATGAAGGCGGTGGCTTGGAAGATGCGTATAATTATATGTTTAATCAGTTTGGCATGATGTATTTCCCAACCACCACTACTCCAATGGAATCCGGAATCAGATCAAGCAGGCCTATCAATTCAATCGAAGATATGCAGTCTATGAAAATCAGATTTGCTGGAAAGATTCAGGGCCTGGTTGCAGAAAAATTAGGAATTACGCCTGTTTCTATTGCAGCGAACGAGCTTTATGAAGCACTTATGAGAGGAACCATTGATGCAGCCGAATATTCGGGTCCTGGTAATGATCTCGAATTGAACTTCCAGGAAGTAACTGGATATTGGCTTGTGCCTGGTTGGCATCAGACTTCCTCAGTATACGGATGCATGGTAAACCAGAAAGCATATGATGCACTCCCTGAAGCTTACAAGCAGGCACTTCATGATGCTGCCAAGCTGAGCATGATTGAAAAGCAGGCCGCATACGTTTGGAGAGATGCCGAGGCTACCACAAAGATGTTAGAAGCCGGTGTGGAAACAACTACACTCCCTCAGGAAGATATGGACAGGATCTATAATGCATTTGTAGAAGCTACAAAAGCATGCTGTGAAGAATCTGAGAACTATGCACACGTTTGGGAATCTATGATGAATTACAGAAAGACTATGAATGATTGGCGTGAAGCTCAAGGCGATTGGGACTTTGGTATAAATTTTGAGGATGACTCTTTCTAAAAATGATACCGTACTTATTGCACATGGGTAGGCGATTTTGCATACCCATGTGCAAACTTTATGGTTGATAGACGAAAGGAAGGCATATGAACATTTTAAAAGGAATTTCAAAAGTCATTGATACGATGAATGAAAAAGTTGGGATTGTATGTTCCTATATTTCTGCACCGCTTATGCTTTTGATCGTGTTTGAGGTAATAAGCAGAAAAACTGGTCACCCTACTATTTGGGGATATGAAACTATTGTAGGAGTATATGGATGGCTTATTTTGATGACTGCTGCGTATGGTCTTCTACATGATTCTATTGTAAAGGTAGATATTCTTTCCGGAGGATGGAACGAAAAAACCCAGCACATAGTAGCTTTAATTACCTACATTGTTTTCTTTATTCCTTATTGCACGTATTTACTTCCGTCAATATGGAATAGCTTCTACACGGACTTTACAATGATGTCGAAATCTTGGTCTTCCTGGGCACCGTTAATTTGGCCTTTAAAACTGTGTATGCCACTCGGATGGGGACTGCTTTGGCTGCAAGGCATTTCAGAAATATTTAAACATATCATTTTTTTAATTGAGAATAGAGGGGAAAGTTTTAAAGATAGAGAAAAATTAGAAGAAGGAGGAGCGCTCCATGAGTAGTTCGATATTCTTAATTGCGATGTTCATAGTCCTGATTATAGGCCTGTTGACGGGGCACCAGCTGGCTTTCGTCCTTGGAGGTGTCGGGACGGTGTTTGGGTATATTGGCTGGGGCGACACCATAAATACCATTTTTGCAACCAGAGTTTGGGACACAATGAATTCCTATTCGTTGATTGCTATCCCGATGTTTGTGCTTATGGCAAATTTCTTGACTGCCTCAGGTGTGGCAGACGGACTTTTTGATTCTGTAAAGTTGCTTTTCGGCAGAATGAAAGGTGGATTAGCCATTGCTGTAATTATTGTTTCTACGATTTTTGCGGCTACCACCGGAGTTGTTGGTGCGTCTGTAACAACTATGGGGCTACTGGCTCTTCCAGTGCTGATGAAAAATGGATATAACAAAGAACTTTCCTGCGGTACTGTTGCAGCAGGAGGAACCCTCGGCATTCTTATTCCGCCCTCGATGATGCTGGTACTGATGGGGTCGTATTCCACAGTATCTGTTGGAAAGCTGTTTTCAGCAGCACTGATACCCGGACTCTCTTTATCGGTATTATACATTATATATATACTTATCATGTGTAAAATTCATCCTGATTATGGCCCTGGTATGAGCGAAGAGGAACTCAGTCAGTATACTTTGATGACAAAATTAAAGAATTGTGCTTTAAATCTTGTTCCGCCGCTGATTCTTATATTAGCAGTGCTGGGGTCTATTTTCACTGGATATGCAACACCTACAGAAGCTTCTGGCGTGGGTGCATTTGCAGCAATGATTTTATGTGCTTGCTATAAAAAGCTTAATTTTAAAGTGATTCACAATGCCATGATAGATACAGCTAAGACAACTGCAATGTGTTTTGTAATTGTGTTTGGAGCAAATGCGTTTTCTTCTGCATTTCTTGGAATGGGCGGATCTGCAATGGTAACTAATTTAGTACACAGCATGGGCCTTAGCGGCACAGGCGTTTTTGTTCTAATGCTTATCATTGCATTTATATTGGGATGTTTTATTGACTGGATTGGAATTGTCATGATTTTATTCCCGATTTTCCTGCCTATTTTAGATACCTATGGCTATGACAGATTAGTTGTCGTTGCAACTTGTGCTGTATTGTTGCAGACATGTTTCCTCACACCACCCTTCGGGTTCTCATTATTCTATCTCAATGGTATAGGGGTTCCAGGAATCAAATTATCGCATATTTACAGGGGAATTATTCCGTTTGTGATAATTATATTAGTTGTTACAGCTCTTTGCATATTCTTCCCGAATATAATGTATGCGCCGGCTTTTTCAGTTAGTGCATGATAGAAAAGAGGTTTGTTATGAAAATCAAATATGTGCATACAAATATCAATGCATTTGATTGGCAAAAGCTGTCTCAATTTTATAAGGATGTGTTCGGTTGCTACACGGTGGGGCCGATGAGAAACTTAAAGGGAGAATGGTTTGAAAAAGTAACGGGAATAAAGGGAGCTGCTGTGAAGGGAGAACATATCGCCCTTCCAGGATATCCTGAAGGGGAAGGGCCAACCCTTGAAATATTCACATATGAGGTCCCTGTTGGAGATTGTCCGGCCCATATCAACGGATATGGGTTTGCACATATCGCTTTTCAGGTAGAGGATGTAGAGCAAACCTTCGAAAAATTCAAAGCACATGGTGGAAGCTCCAATGGAGAACTGGTGAAAGCGTATTATCCCTCTTTAGACCAGACGTTAACAATAGTGTATGCACTGGACCCCGAAGGTAATTCTGTTGAAATATTGAATTGGACTCCCGGGAATTGTGAATAATCAGCGTTTTGAATCATAAAAGTACTGTCTTCGTAGCCAGTAAACTCTTTTTATGATAGAAAGAAGTCCTCGAAAAGGCTTTGCCTGGGCGTTCTGTTGGCGACGTGGTTGAAGTAAAGATCATAATTTCGGATGATTATGGGCTATGAGCTGCAGACTGTAATCAAAGCCTAAAAAGATGATGTTAGGAGACAATGAAATGAGAATTGCTATCATGGGAACAGGCTCTCTGGGCACTATTTTAGGTGCTTACCTGACCAAGTCGGGTTATGATGTTATGTTGGTAGATGCTTACAGGGAACATGTGGATGCGCTTAATAGCAGCGGTGCACATATCGTAGGCACAGTTGATTTTGTCCAGCCGGTAAAGGCACGCGTGCCTGAAGATATGGAAGGAATTTATGATCTGGTCATTTATATGGCAAAACAGACATTTAATGAAACCGCAATTCCGCAGATTGCAGCCCATATAGATGAAAACAGTACCGTTTGTACATGCCAGAATGGAATACCGGAA
Organism: uncultured Peptostreptococcaceae bacterium; assembly: GCA_949740445.1. GTDB lineage: Bacteria > Bacillota > Clostridia > Peptostreptococcales > Anaerovoracaceae > RGIG446. The sequence continues at coordinate 43,597 of CATJIF010000053.1, forward strand.
TATGCCGTAGCGAAAGTAATTGGAAAAGAACGCGTTGTAGGCGCTCCTGTAGGATGGGGAGCTACTTTCAAAGGACCAGGCTGTTCTGCGCTGACAACAGAGGAGCACGCGAATGTGTTTACCGTAGGTTCGTTAGAAGGTCCGGTAAATGACAGGGTGAAGATGGTACAGGAAGTGCTTTCTGCATTTTGTCTGGCAAACGTCACAGATAACCTGATGGGAGTACGCTGGACCAAACTTATTATGAACGCTACCTACAGCGCATTAGGAACCTGCTTCGGATATACATTCGGTGAGGTTTCTGACGATGACAAGGCTGTAAAACTTGCTTTGCGCATAGGCAAAGAGATTATTGATGTCTGTGCTGAACTGGGAATCACTTTGGAAGAATATGAAGGCTTTGATTTTTATAAAGCGCACAAGAGAGGAAATGCAAAAACAAATTCAGAATCCATCCAGGTAATCAGAAATCTATGGAAAGGACATGAACCGGGTGAAGCGTCGATGCTTCAGGATTTAAAAAGAGGCAAAAAATGTGAAGTACAACAGATATGCGGCGTAGTAGCAGCAGAAGGCAGGAACGTTGGAATCCCGACTCCGGTTACAGATAAGTGCATTGAGGTAATCACAAAGATTCAGGATGGAGAATTGACATATTGTGCGGATAATATGAAATTCTTTGAGGAATATCTTGTCAATGTGGAAACATTATGATCGGGAACGTAAATATTGCAGTAAAAAATCGAGGTGCAGTAAATGTATGTAGGCATTGATATCGGGTCTTCCTCATCCAAAGTAGCCGTATTAAACGAGGAAAAAGAATTGATTGCTTTAGCAATTACTAATTTAGGTACTGGCACCAACGGGGTGGAAGTATCTTTAAAAGAAGCGTATGAGCAGGCTAAAATAAAACAATCCGATGTAAAATATACAGTTGTAACAGGGTATGGACGCATGACGTATGCCAGTGCCAATGCTCAGATTACAGAAATTACTTGTCACGCAAAAGGCGTTTCCTTTATGCAGTATGATGCAAAAACCATTATTGATATAGGCGGTCAGGATGCAAAAGTGATTAAAATTGATCCGGACGGACGGGTTGCCAATTTTGTTATGAATGAAAAATGCGCAGCTGGCACCGGAAGATTCCTTGAGGTCATGGCAAGGGTTCTCGGCTGTAAGCTTAAAGAGCTGTCCAATCTGGCCCAGGCTTCCGACAAGGATGTCCCCATAAGCAGTGTGTGCACTGTTTTCGCCGAAAGCGAGGTCATTTCATGCCTTTCCGCGGGAGAAAGCAGAAACAATGTAGCCAGAGGTGCGCACAATGCTGTCGCACGCAGAGTCGCCGGTATGTATAACAGAGTGAGCGGTGAAGCTCCCGTTGTTATGACTGGCGGGGTTGCATTAAACGACGATATGGTCCAAAGCCTTTCGAAGGAGCTTCATACACAAGTCGTTGCGCTGAAACATTGCCAGGGTGTTGGTGCTATCGGCGCCGCTGTGTTCGCGTATGAAAAATATCACAAATAAAATTCAGGAGGTACAATGAATTATGGGAGTCTATGTAGCAAGATATCATAAATCACCTTGTGTGGAAACACCATTACCAGAGAGGCGACTGATGCACTGTCTGATTTCGCAGAGATTAGATCCGGCGAATCACGATATTGCCCTGGGTATGACCGAAATGACGCCGGGATGCCATTCAGATGTCAGAGGTCACGCGGAGGGAGAACTGTTCTTCTGTGTCAACGGCAAGGGCACTGTTGTTGTTGAAGGTGAAAGAATCGTTCTTGAAAAATACGATGCAGTTTATGTTCCGCCCAACACGGTTCACACGCTGGAAGCAGACCAGGGAGTCAACTTCGACCTCGCCTGGATACTTACCCCTCCTTTTGGCGGAGATATGATGGTTTACGACTGGGCTGCTGAGTCCAACTAATAAACGTTCGTTTGACGTAAGAACCTGTTTTAATCTGAAGCTTGGAAAAATGCCCGCAATACGACTCAAAAACCGCAAAAGGCGGATAACCGTTTGGCTATCCGCTTTTTGCTGCAATATGTTCTAACTTCAGAGGAGACTTTGATTGGTGTTTTTAATACTGCCTGGGCGCGCCAAGTCCCAGCATTTCACGCGCCTGTGCCGGGGTTGCTACTGGGCGCCCCAGCTCGTTTGCAATTCTGACAGCCCTCTCGACTAATTGTGCATTCGATGTAACAGGCTGGTGCGGAGCGTAATATACCACATCCTCTAATCCCACTCGTATATGGTTGCCCATAATGATTGCCTGTGTCATCATCGCCGTATGCGCACCGCCAATGCTTATTGCTGAGAAAACAGCATCTGTAGGAAGCATCTGCATTGCAAGAGACATTGCCTGATAATTAGGGAATACGCCATTTCCGCCAAACAGCATCATACACCAGTGAGGACCCTTGACAACGCCCTTATCAATCAGGCCTCTTAATCTCTTGATATCGGTTAAGTTATACATTTCCCATTCCGGTTTCACATCGTATTTTTCGAATTCCTTCAGGAGTTCAACGACGTCTTCATCGTTATTTATCAAATCAAAATGCTTCAGGTACGCTTCCCTTTCGCCGCCCATTTCTTTTGTTCTCGCTCCAAGGCTCATCCTCTGCGACGTAGCTGTAAGGTCTATGGATGCCACTTCCGGCCTGGCTCCTACAGATACATGGAGGAGCTCAGATGTTGTTCTGTTCTCCGTATCAATCAACCTTCCGCCTATACAAGTATTATTGATGATAATATCAGGGCACTTTTCACGAATCATGCGGTTTACTTCGAGGTATTCTTCTGTCTTCTTTGTGTCGAGGGCAGGATTTTCCGGCTGTCTTCTGTGAACATGCACTAAGGAAGCTCCGGCATTATATGCATCATATGTGGACTGCGCCTGCTCCTCAGGTGTTTCCGGCAAATTAGGGTTGGCTTCTTTCCCATGCTGGCCTCCGGTAATCGAGCAGGTAATAATCAACGGTGACATTTTTGTCAAGCCATATTTTTTTACCTGATCAGAATATGTCATCAATTCACGGTAATCTCCAATTAAATAATTTGACAATCCCATTTTTATGTTCTCCTTTCATTCCAACGCGATCCATGCGTTAATACATTGGATACAATAGGTTTAAGCAAGAACAATGCCAAAATAAAAGGCTGATAAAATCAGCCTTGTAAGGAATTTTTCCGTTTATCATGTAGCAAAAAACCGTCAAATTATGTAGTCATATAACTTCAAGTTAAATTGTATTTTCTTATCTTTTCATATAAAACACTTCTATCTACCTTAAGCATCTTGGCGGCCGTACTTTTGTTTCCTTTTGCTTTCATCAACGCTTTTTTTATTTCCGTCGCTTCCGCATACTCCCTCGCCTCGCTCAGAGAATCGAATTCCAGTATTCCCTCCCCTGCATCGCCAAAAATCTCAGTGTCTGTCGCTTTTGCCAAGATTTTATCTTCAACCTCGGAGAACTGTTCCCTCTCCAATACTCCTGCTCCGACAATAAAGCACGCTCTCTCAATTATGTGCTTCAATTCCCTTGCGTTGCCGGGCCAATCATAGCTTTTGAGCAGAGTGAGGGCATCTTTGCTGATTCCGACGATGCTCAAGCCATTCTCCCTGTTTGTACTGGTAATAAAATGATGAATCAGCGGTTCAATGTCCTCTCTGCGCTCTCTTAAAGGCGGAATGGTTATCTCTATCGCATTGATTCTGTAATATAAGTCCTGACGGAATTTCTGCTGTTTGATAAGCTCTTCTATATTTCGATTTGTGGTACATATGATGCGCGCATTAAAAGGCGTAGGGGACAAGCCTCCAACCTTTTCAAACTCACTCTCCTGTATGGCTCGAAGCAATTTGGACTGAAGGCCAAAAGGCATATCTCCGATTTCATCCAGGAGCACCGTTCCGTTGTCCGCATATTCCAGCCTTCCGATTTTTCCCTTTGCAAGTGCTCCCGAAAAAGCTCCCGGCTCGTATCCGAACAGCTCCGACTCCAGCAGCTCGTTTGGTATGGCGGCACAATTGATTTTAACATAGGGTTTGTTGGCGCGGTCGCTGAAATGATGAATCGCATTTGCAAACACCTCTTTGCCGCATCCCGTTTCTCCCATAATCAGAACCGGCAGGGGAAACGAGGCGCACTGACTTATAATCTTTCTCAGCTGTATTATCTGCTCCGATTTGCCGATGATATAGTCAGACAGCTTCTCTTCTTTTAAAATCAGTGTATCCGACCTCTGCGTTACCTTGGTCACCTCTTCGGCCAGTTTAAGGACATGCTCGATTCCCTGTGGGAAAATACACTCCGACAGAGCTCCGATCAGCCTGTGGCAATCGTCATAAATGGGTGCCCGGTTGCATATCACTGGTACAATTTCATGCGTATTTCTATTGATAAAATTAAAGACATATCCGAGTTCAGGAGTCTCTGTTTTTAAAATGATATGCATTCTTGTTCCCGGGATAACATCCTCGACATATCTGCCTTCCATGGCTTCTCCTTCAGGGATTCCCAGGTATTCGTAATGGAACGGGCTGGCATATAATATTATGCCGTTCTCGTCAACTATAATCTTTGCTCCAAACAATGAATTGAATGTAAATTTAACTGTATTGCTCAACTTTTCCTGCAATTCTTTTTTATTCACAACAATCACCTCAACTTCTTTCGATATCGCTTATCATTTTATGATGTGAGTGTCAAAAGCCTCTTGATCAGATGACTTTGGTATATGCATTGGTGCTTATCTGCATTTTCATTATACTACAAAACCGAAACTCAGGCCAATAACCAGTATATATTTCCAGTGTCTTTTTATTTCCTATTTCTGTTGTAAAAATCCTACACTTTCAGCGCTGCCACAGCTTATTTTACAGAATCCGCTCTCCGAAACCCGCATTTTCCGAATCTTCCCGTCGTTCTCTTTTTTTAGCGATTTGGCATGATTATTGCTTAATTATTTGCATATGCACACGAAAGCTATGCATCAGAAAAAGGAGGACATTATGAATTTTGAATTAACACAGGAACAGTTACAGCTTCAGCAGGTCGCCCGTGAGTTTGCTCAGAACAAACTTCTGCCGGGCGTGATAGAAAGAGACGAAACTTCGGTTTTTCCTGTCGACCTTTTTAAAGAATTCGGTAAAACAGGCGCATATGGACTGCCCTTTCCCGAAGAATTCGGCGGCGCGGGCGGCAGCTACATGGACTATGTGCTTGCTGTTGAAGAAGTTTCCAAGGTGGACGGTGCGTTCGGCATTTCCTATTCGGTAGATACATCGCTGTACGGGGGCAGCATTATGAACTCCTCCGCACCGGATGCCATCAAGAAAAAATTCTTAGCACCGATCACTTACGGAGAAAAAATCGGCTCTTTCGGCCTTACGGAACACAGCGCTGGTTCTGATGCTGCAGGTCAGACTACTGTCGCTGTTAAAAAAGGTGACAAGTACGTAATCAATGGTGCAAAATGCTTTAATACCAACGGCCCTCTCGCGGATTTTACCGTTATCTATTCTCTAACAGATCCTGCTTTAGGAACCAAAGGAATGTGTGCATTTGTGGTGGAAAAAGGCACCCCAGGTTTTACGGTCGGAAAGATCGAAAATAAAATGGGCATCCGTACAGCACAGGTTTCGGAGCTTCACCTTGAAAACGTTGAGGTCCCGGAAGAACAAATGATTGCCAAGCCGGGAGAAGGCTTCAAGCTTGCCATGAAAACTCTGGACGGCGGCAGAATCGGCGTGGCTGCGCAGGGGCTTGGCATCGCAGAAGGTGCTTTTGAAATTGCCCGTACGTATATGATGCAAAGAGAACAGTTTGGAAAGCCGATTGCAAAGCAGCAGTATCTGGCATTCAAAATGGCAGAGCTCCAGACGAAGATCGAATCTGCCCGGATGATGGTTTACAGAGCAGCCTGGATGAAGGATAATGGAAAGCCCTATACAGTTCCTGCTGCCATGGCCAAGATGACCTGTACCAACGTTGCAATGGAAGTCACGACGGAAGCCGTACAGATGCTTGGCGGAAACGGATACATGAAGGAATACCATGTGGAACGGATGATGCGCGACGCCAAAATCACCCAGATTTACGAAGGGACGAACGAGATTCAGAAATTAGTCATCAGCGGCCAGTTGTTCCGCTAATGTTCGACTTTGTAAAAAGTTACTGGTAGACTCCTCCTCCGGTAACTTTTTACACGTATTTTTCCAGGGAGCTGTCCGATGAATATTATCGTTTGCATGAAACAGGTATACGACCTCAAAGATTTAAAACTAAAAGCCGGAGAAGAATTTACTCCTCAGGGTCTTGACAGGCGAGTAAACCCGTTTGATGTCTTTGCCCTTGAGGCGGCCCTGACTGTCAAGGATCAAAACCCGCAGACAAAAGTGATTGTCCTTTCTATGGGGGCAGAGCACACAGAAAAGTGCCTGATAGAAGGTCTTTCTATGGGGGCAGACAAAGCATATCGTTTAAATAGCAGTGGGTTTCTCGATACGGTTGCCACCTCCCGCCGTTTAGCACAGGCCATACATAAAATCGAGAAAGCAGAAGGCATGGCCGATATTATCATTACCGGCATTCAGTCTACGGACAGCGGCAACGGCATCGTTGCCTGCATGCTTTCCCGAATCCTGTCCAGAACGCTGGTATCTTCGGCTGCTGAAATCAGCCTTACCGGAAATCCTTCTAAATTAGAGATCGTAAAAAGATGTCCGGATGGTTTTGAGAAAACGGAGCACGATTTTCCTTTAATCATTTCTGCAACTAAACTCAATCACGAAGTTCGCTATCCTTCCTTTCCGAGGATACGACAGGCCAATCAGGCTAAAATCAACATTATAGAACCGTCCCCGTCGAAAAAAGCAATGTCGTCTACAGAACTGATACGAATTGCCAAACCGGGACGGCGGAGCAGAAATGTAATTGTAAACGACGACGTACAGGCAGGTACGCAAATCTTACTGCGCATGCTGCAGGAGGATAACATCTTTACGAGGTAGTGTCATGGATATCTGGGTTTATGCCGAAAAAAACAGGGATGGCAGCCTGACAAGGGAAGCTGCCAGGCTTTGGGAGTTTGCTGAATCATTGCGCCGGGACAGGAATGGATTGCTGACCGATATCGGCGATTTATCCGCTGAAGACATCCTCGATTCTGCAAAAAAGAAGCCTCCTGAAGTCATTTTATTTGCATCTGGAGAAAAAACAAAATCTCTTGCCGCCATTCTGGCCGTAGAACTCGATGCCGGCGTGTCTGCCGATTGCTTTGGAATCCAATGCACAGACAAAAAGATCCGCCTCCATTGGATACGCCCTGTTTACGATAACAGCCTGCTTGCCGAAACAGTGTGCACAAAAAATACACATATCGCCCTCATGCGCATTGCTGCTCGCGATCCTTCTCTGACATGGCACGAAACCATACCCATCGACGAGGCCGAGATCCTGGTCTGCGTGGGGCGCGGATGCGGAAACGGCCCGGGAATGGCCCTTGCAAAAGAACTGGCGAAAACGATAGGCGCCGCCGTAGGTGCTACCCGTGCTGTTACCGACGCGGGCTGGCTGCCCCTGTCGAAGCAGATCGGGCAGACGGGCAAATACGTCCGCCCCCGCGTTTATATAGGCATAGGCGTTGCGGGGGCCATACAGCATCTTGCCGGCATGCGCAATTCCGATATCATCATAGCCATTAACAGAGACTCCAGAGCACCGATCTTTGAATACGCGGATTACGGAATCGTCGGTGACCTGTACACGGTTCTTCCGATTATGATTGAAGATTTTGCGTCTATATCCGTACATAAAAATAAAATTTAAAACCAGCCACGCATCCAGCGCGTGGTTTTCTGATACGCAAAAGAGGCTGTCCCATTATCTGGGACAGCCTCTGCCTCATTTCAGAATTTATTACATCTTACTGCCGCTTACTGCAAAATCGCACCCTGATCGGCGGAGCTGACCAGCCGCGCGTAGCGGGCAAGCCATCCGCTCTTTACATTGGGTTCTGGCTGCACGTACGCGGCCTTGCGGCGCTGCAGTTCTTCGTCGCTGACCTTTACGTTGACCTTTGCCGCCGGGATGTCGATTTCAATGATATCGCCCTCGCAGATCAGGCCGATTTCGCCGCCGGCTGCTGCCTCCGGAGAGACGTGGCCGATGGAAGCCCCGCGGCTGGCGCCGGAAAACCGTCCGTCGGTAATCAGCGCCACGGTTTTATCCAGCTTCATGCCGGCCAGCGCGCTGGTGGGATTGAGCATTTCCCGCATGCCCGGGCCGCCTTTTGGGCCTTCGTAGCGGATGACTACCACGTCGCCGTCCACGATTTTTCCGTTGTAAATCGCGTCAATGGCTTCGTCCTCGCTGTTAAACACGCGGGCAGGGCCGGAATGTGCAAGCATTTCCGGCGCCACGGCGCTTCTCTTGACAACGCATCCGTTTTTGGCGATATTCCCCCAGAGGATGGCGATGCCGCCCGTGGTGCTGTACGGGTTTTCCAGCGGACGGATGGCTTCCGTATTCTTAATGCAGGCGCCTTCGATATTTTCGCCTACCGTCTTTCCGGTCACTGTCATCGCATCGGTATTCAGATAACCGCCTTTCGAAAGTTCCGCCTGCACCGCCGCTACGCCGCCCGCCTCGTACAGCTGCTGCATGTGGGTGGGGCCCGCCGGGGCCAGGTGGCACAGGTTGGGTACCTTGGCGCTGATTTCGTTGAAGATATTCAGATCCAGCGTAACGCTGGCTTCGTGAGCGATGGCCAGCAGGTGAAGCACGCTGTTGGAGGAGCATCCCAGCGCCATGTCGCAGGCTACCGCATTGCGGATGGAGCTCTCGTTGATGATGTCTCTGACCTTGATATTCTTCTTTACCAGCTCCATAATCGCCATGCCGCTGTGCTTTGCCAAAGCGATTCTGGCGCTGTAGACCGCCGGGATGGTTCCGTTTCCGGGCAGTGCGATGCCGATGGCTTCACACAGGCAGTTCATGCTGTTGGCCGTGTACATGCCAGCGCAGGAGCCGCATCCGGGGCAGGTGTTGTTTTCAAATTCCTCCAGCTGCGCGTCGTCGATCAGCCCGGCTTTTCTCGCGCCTACCGCCTCGAACATTTTCGACAGCGTGGTGCGCTGCCCGTCCACCAGGCCGGCCAGCATGGGGCCGCCGGAGCAGACCACCGCAGGGATGTTCAGCCGCGCCGCGCCCATCACCATGCCGGGTACGATCTTATCGCAGTTGGGCACCAGCACCAGCCCGTCGAAAGCGTGGGCCATGGCCATGGTCTCTACGCTGTCTGCGATCAGCTCGCGGCTTGCCAGGCTGTACTTCATGCCGATGTGCCCCATGGCAATGCCGTCGCAGACGCCGATGGCCGGCACCTCGATGGGCGTGCCGCCAGCCATGCGGATGCCTGCTTTCACGGCCTCCGCCACCTTGTCCAGATGCATGTGCCCGGGGACGATCTCGCTCTTGGCGCTGATTACGCCGATCAGCGGCCGTTCAAGCTCTTCTTTCGTATAGCCCATGGCGTAGAACAGGCTGCGGTTGGGCGCCCGTTCCACGCCCTTTGTTACGTTATCGCTTCTCAATGTCATCGCGAAACTCCTTATTTCTTCAGCCAGCTCATCATATCGCGCAGCTGCTTGCCTACCTTCTCCAGCGGATGCTGCGCTTCTACGGCGCGGGTAGCCAGGAACTTGGCCTTGCCACCAGCGTTGAATTCCTGGATAAATTCGCTTGCAAATTCGCCTCTCTGGATTTCGGAGAGAACCTTCTTCATTTCTTTTCTGGTCTCTTCCGTAATCAGGCGGCGGCCGGTTCTGTAATCGCCGTATTCCGCGGTGTTGGAGATGGAATATCTCATCTTGGCAAAGCCGCCCTGGTTAATCAGGTCTACGATCAACTTCATCTCGTGAATGCACTCAAAGTATGCCATTTCCGGCTCGTATCCGGCCTCTACCAGGGTGTCGAAGCCCGCCTTCATCAGCTCTGTGACGCCGCCGCAGAGCACAGCCTGCTCGCCGAACAGGTCGGTTTCTGTCTCTTCTCTGAAGGTGGTTTCCAGAATGCCCGCGCGGCCTGCGCCAATGCCGGATGCATATGCCAGAGCGTAATCCTTTGCCTTGCCGGAATAATCCTGGTAAACGGCGATCAGCGACGGAACGCCCTTGCCTTCCAGATACTGGCTTCTTACAGTGTGGCCGGGGCCCTTGGGCGCTACCATGATAACATCCAGATAAGAAGCGGGCTTAATCTGGTTGAAATGGATGTTAAATCCGTGGGCAAACATCAGGATGTCGCCTTCCTTCATGTGCTTTGCCACCTGGGTATTGTACACCTCTGCTGCCAGCTCGTCGGGAACCAGCATCATAACAACGTCGCCAGCCTCCGCCGCTTCTTCGATTTCCATTACCTTCAGCCCGGCAGCCTCAGCCTTCGCGGTGTGAGCCGAACCCTTTCTCAGGCCTACGACTACGTTGCAGCCGCTTTCCTTCAGGTTCTGCGCGTGGGCGTGGCCCTGGCTTCCGAAGCCTAAAATCGCAATGGTTTTTCCATCCAGCAAGCCCAGATTGCAGTCCACGTCATAATACTTCTTAATCATTGTTTTTTCCTCCTGATGTTTGTATCCATCCATTCCCTAAAAAAGTTACAAATATATACGACAGTTGCCCGGCCGGGCTCAAGACCGCAGATGATGGCTGCGCAGCTCTGACCGCCTCCTGTAACGCTCGTTTTTTCTGCCTTGCCAGCGCTTTGGTTATTGCCCCTCGCTGTGAACCGCCCCGCGGTTCAGCGCGGTAATGCCAGTACGGCAGACCTCGATAATGGAGTATTCTCCTAAAATGGACAAAAATCCATCCAGCTTATTCTGTTCACCGGTAAGCTCAAGCACCATGGAGCCCACGGAAAGGTCCACGATCTTCGCCTTGTAGACGTTGGCGATTTCCGTAATCGCACCGCGGTTCGACTCGTCGGCCGCCACCTTTACCAGGAGCAGCTCGCGCACCACGCTCTTGTCGTAATCCAGCGTAAAGATATCCTGTACCACGTGGAGCTTGGCTGTCTGCGCAATCATCTGGTCCAGCATGTGCTCGTCGCCTTCGATCACCAGCGTAATCCGCGATACCTGGGGAACGTTGGTTACCGAAACGGTCAGCGATTCGATGTTATAGCCTCTGCGGCCGAACAGGCTGACGATCCGCGTCAGTACGCCCGGCTGGTTGTCAACTAAAACGCTGACTACTTTTTTATATCTCGCCATGGCTCTTTCCTCCTGTCCTAATCCATGATGATATCCTCGATGCTCCCGCCTGCGGGAATCATCGGCAGCACCTTCTCGTCCTTTGCCACGAGGCATTCGATCCAGACCGGCCCCTTTTCCGCCAGAGCCGCGGACAAAGCCTGCTGGAATTCCGCCGGATTCGAAGCCCGCAAACCCTTAATTCCAAAGGCCTCTGCCAGCTTTACAAAATCCGTTTTTCGACAGGGATCGGTGTGGGAATAGCGCTTTTCGTAAAACACGGTCTGCCACTGGCGCACCATGCCCAGCACCTGGTTGTTCAGGATGACGGTAATTACCGGCAGCTGATAGCCTGCCGCCGTGCACCCTTCGTTGAGGTTCATGTGGAAAGAACCGTCGCCCGTAATGTGCACGATGGGCCGCGGACGGCTTTCCGCCCCGCCCTGCCGGCCGTTTTGCACGCCGCTGTTTTTCGGATCTTCACAGGGCTTCAGGCCCCCATTAGCGCTGATGGTCTCTGGTGCACCGTTGACGCCGCAGCAGGCGCCGATGGCCGCTCCATAGCCGTAGCCCATGGTTCCTAAACCGCCGCTGGTAATAAAGCTCTTCGGATTTACGTGGTGCAGGAACTGCGCCGCCCACATCTGGTGCTGGCCTACATCGGTTACATAGACCGCCTCCTCGCCGCAGGTCTGGCTGATGATGCGCATAATCTGATGCGGCTTTAGCTCGGTTTCGCTGTCCTGGGGATGATAATCATCTCTCTGCCAGGCTTCGATCTGCGAAATCCAGTCTGGATGGGACTTTTCTTCTACCAGAGGCATCAGATCGCCCAGCACCTGCCGGATATCTCCCACCAGATAGTAATCCACCAAAACGTTTTTATTCATCTCGCTGACGTCGATATCAATCTGCGCAATCGTTGCCTTTTTTGCAAATTTGCCGGGATTGAGCGCCACCCGGTCGGAAAACCGCGCGCCGATGCAAATCAGCGCATCGCACTGGTTGATGGCGTTGTTGGAGGTGCGGGTTCCGTGCATTCCCACAAGCCCCAGGTTAAGCGGATTATCGTCGGAGAGAAGCCCTGCCGCCATAATGGTGTAGGTAGCAGGGACGCCGGCCTTGTCCACCAGCGCGGCAAGCTCTGCCTGCGCTTCGCTTGAGGCCACGCCGCCGCCGAAGTAAATCAGCGGCTTCTGCGCCTTGTTAATCAGATTGGCGATCCGACGCAGGGATTCCAAGTCTTTTTCGTAGCGCTCGATCAGCCGGATGGGCTCCTTTGGCGTAAATTCGCACTTGGCAGCCGTTACATCCTTGGGAATATCAATGAGCACCGGTCCCTTGCGGCCCGTATTGGCAATGCGGAAGGCCTCGCGGATGACATCCGCCAGGTCTTCTACTTTCGTTACCAGAAAATTATGCTTCGTAATGGGCATGGTAATGCCCGTAATGTAAATTTCCTGAAAGGAATCTCTGCCCAGCAGGCTGTTGCTTACGTTTCCGGTAATCGCTACCATGGGGATGCTGTCCATATATGCGGTGGCGATCCCCGTTACCAGGTTGGTGGCTCCCGGCCCGCTGGTAGCTATCACTACACCGGTCTTTCCCGTCGCCCTGGCGTAACCGTCGGCCGCGTGAGACGCCCCCTGTTCGTGGGCAGTCAATATGTGCTTAATGCGATCCTGATATTTATAGAGCGTATCGTAGATGTTCAGCACCGCCCCTCCGGGATAGCCGAAGACGGTATCTACGCCCTGCTCGATCAAAACCTCCGTTAAAATTTCAGAACCCGTCAATTTCATGTGGTCTAACTCCTCCTAAAACTCCGTTCTGTCTCGTTTTTTAATATCCCACCTGTTTTTTTACAGTCTGTACCAGATTTTTGACAACCTGCACCGGATGTTCGAACGGCGCCTGTGCCTGTATCGCCCAAAGGCGTTTCATACTGATAGCATGATACCACCCGCAGCGAGACACTCGTCTGGTGGTGGTATACTTTCATATTGTAACGGATAGATTCCGCACTGTAAAGCTTTTTTAGAAACTTTTTCGAATTACGGCCCGATTTTTTTGTTGTTATTCTATAAGATATTTTATCTTTCTTTGTTTTACAAGTATAATTATTTGCCATTTTCAGCGATAGGCCTGTTTTTACCCCCGATTGGCGAGAACGCGCGCAGTTTTGGCAGCCGAAAGGAATACCCGCTTCGGCATTCCTTTCCTCCTTCCGCTGTCCGCTCCCCGGCAGTTTTGGGCCGTATGGGCAGTGAATTACCGCCGATACACGCACTGCTCTGCCAGCCGCTGCCCTGTGGGCGTAGCGGCCAGGCCTCCGCGGGCGGTTTCCTTAAAATCGGGATGCATTTGCTGGCCCACCCTGCCCATGGCGCAGACCACCTCGTCGAAGGGAATCAGGCTTTCAATGCCGGCCAATGCCATATCGCAGGAGAGCAGGGCATTGGCAGCGCCTATGGCGTTGCGCTTTACGCAGGGACATTCTACCAGCCCGCCCACGGGATCGCAGATCAGGCCCATGCAGTTTTTCAGGGCCATGGCGGCAGCGTGCAGAGCCGTGTGTGGCTGCCCCTGGCTCAGCTCAGTCAAGGCAGCAGCGGCCATGGCGGCAGCCGTTCCCGTCTCCGCCTGGCAGCCTCCGGAGGCTCCGGCAATGCAGGCGTTCTGCGCGATGATGCAGCCCACCGCTCCCGCAGTTAAAAGCCCCCGGCAAAGCGTGCAATCATCCGCCTGCTGTTCCCTTCCGCAGCAGATCAGAACCGCCGGCAGAATCCCGCTGGCTCCGGCAGTCGGAGCTGCGACGATCTTTCCCATGGAGGCATTTACCTCCGCCACGGCCATGGCCGCAGCCACAGTCTTCGCCATAGAGCTTCCCATGTGGCTGTTTTGGGCAAACCGCAACATCCGAATGGCGTCTCCGCCGGAAAATACGCCTCTGTTATTATTCTCTGGCGACAGGCCCGTTTCTATGGAGCGCTTCATCACCTGCAAATTGTCCATCAGCTCCTCTAAGATGTCCTCCTTGCTGCGTCCGCTGTGTTCCATTTCGCTTCGCAGCATGACTTCGCTGATGGAAATCCCCTCTTCATTGCTGATCTGCAGTAACTCCTGCCCGCTTTGAAATTGATATTTCACAGTCTACACACCTCCCAGATATCCGGGTTTGCCGTTCGGATCTGCGCTGCTACAGCGCTTTCCACCGAGGTATCCGTTTCGATCACCATACACGCACGCTGATGACGCGAACTTCGTATTACCCGCATAAAAGCCACGTTGATATTCTTTTCCGCCAGCACACCGATGACGCTGTGGATTACGCCCGGGCGGTCGTAATGAAAGATCAGCAGCGTAGGATAATCGCAGCCAAAGGAAACCTCCATGCCGTTGATTTCCTGTATTTCGATGCTTCCTCCCCCGATAGATGCGCCTACCAGTTCGATAGTTGCCCCGTCTTTGCGCTCCACAGTGATTTTCGCGGTATTGGGATGGCGCCTTTTCTCATCTGAATACTGAAATGTGATTTCGCATCCCTGCTCCTTAGCCAGCGCAAAGGAATCCCGCAGCCGTTCGTCCTCGGGCGGATATCCCAGCAGCCCGGCTGCAATGGCCCTATCCGTCCCGTGGCCGGCACCTGTGGTCGCAAAAGAACCGTACAGCGTAACGTAGGCTTTCCGAACCTGATGCTCCGCCAGCCGCCAGGCAACATTGCCCAGACGGGCCGCACCCGCCGTATGGGAACTGGATGGCCCGATCATCTGCGGCCCGATCAGATCGAATAAGTGGAATTGTTTCATTCTATCACTCCCCTCTGCCTCTCATCCAAAACAGGCCGCCACATAGGGCGGCCTGTTTCAATCTCTTATGTATAGTTTCGCACATTCCCGCTTTTTTATGCGGTTATGCGATTCCCTCCATCTTCTCCTTGATAATTCTGACCTCGTCCTCCAGCTTGGTTACTCTCAGCAGGAGCATCTCCCGCTCGTTGTCTGTTTTTAACGCCTCGTGCAGCCTTCGGATTAAATCGAGATGTCCTTCCGCAACGATTTTGATATTCCGCTCGATACTGTTTTCCAGCGTCAGCTGAATGCTTCTCAGGTTCTTCTGAAGCTCTGCAGCCTCGCTTTCCAGGAAATTGAACCGGTTCTCCAGCCCATCCACCTTGCTTCCGAGCACATCAAA
>CATJIF010000054.1 GCA_949740445.1 uncultured Peptostreptococcaceae bacterium
GAATTAACACAGGATTTAGTCATTTATCTGTTGGGGCTTGCTGCGATGGCGGGAACGATTCTGGCGCGGCTTTCTTCGCTGGAAAAGAAAGTGGACAAACACAATGGACTGGTCGAACGCATGTACAAGGTGGAGGAACGGGCGAAGTCGAATACCCATCGCCTGGATAGAATGGAGGGGAAGATCGATGAAGATTAACTGGAAAGTACGCGTAAAGAACCCATATTTCTGGTTCGGTCTGGTCGCCGTCATTTTAGCGGCCATCGGTGTATCGCCGGAGAGCTTAACCAGCTGGCCGATCCTGTATGCACAGATCAGAGCGCTGCTCGGCAATCCCTTTGCCGTGGGTTGCGTTATCGTGGCCGTGCTGGGCTACATCAACGATCCCACTACCAGCGGGCTGTCCGACAGTCGGCAGGCGATGGGGTATGAAAAACCAAAGAAAGATATGGGTTGACGAAGATAAAAAACATGTCAAAGTCGGGAATACAAAGATTGTGTGATTCCTGAAAAATAGAAAAAAGCTCTGGTTGTAATGGCTGGAGCTTTTTTATTGTGGGAAATTGTAGAATTGAAAAAGAAACCATGGTAAAATAAATATGTTGTCGCGCCCAATCTGGCAACAGAAAGGGGGTGTGCTACTTGGAATTGATATTCTCATTCTTGGTTTCTGTCATGGCAGGCATAGTCGCCTACTATGTATGCAAATGGTTAGACAGAGACGACAGTGACAACTAACCTAAAGAAAAACCCCAGAGGTGACGCTCTGGGGTTTTGTTTTGTGTACCACTTGGATACATTCTCATTCTTGCCTACTGGCATTATAGCATATGCAACTTTGAAACACAATATCCAGCAAAAAATCTTTTTACGAAGGATTGTTTCAATTCGTCGCTATGCACATCGGAGCCGCAGGATTTACATATCAAATCTACAATTATCATATGCGCACTTACGGGAAATTTGCAAGTGCTTTTTCGCTTAAGAATACCATTATTTGATAGAGGTTATTTCTCAAATTTTACAACATCAGCAATTTCACATTGAAGAATGTCACATAATTTTTCCAAGGTATATAAAGTAATCCCTTTCCCATGTTTTAGGTTGTAGATTGTTCGAGAGCTGATATCATATTCATGTATGAGCTTATAGGTACTAATTCCCTGCTGTTTCATCGTTTTCCATAAAGGATCATAGCTTATCAATAGACATACCTCCTATTTTTATTATCTTTAATGCAAAAAGGGTTGAAAATGCTGAAAAATGTAACTATACTTAAGGAAAAGCATATAAAAAAACAGCCAAAATATTATTTCTTGGCTGTTTGTATATCCTTTAATGGAAGATTTAGTAAAAAGTCAGCAGAAACATCGAACAATTTACAAATGCGAACAAACGTTTCAATGTCCATATGCCGCTGCCGAGTTTCATATAGCCCATAAGCTGCAGGGCTGAGACCTATCTTTTTGCTTAACTCAACCTGAGTTAAGTCGTTATCAATTCTCAATTCTTTGATTTTTTCAATGTAGTCTTTTTCCATAACGCTTACATCTCTTGACAAGGGCATACAGCCCATAGTCAAGTGCGATGAATAGTTGAACGTCAGATTTTCCACTCAATGGCGACACATTCACCCGTGGCGC
>CATJIF010000055.1 GCA_949740445.1 uncultured Peptostreptococcaceae bacterium
CAGCCGCACGGTTTTTTTCCGCACATCGGAGTATCGCCTGATAGACCAGCCAGTAAGCGCTGGGGTGATAACTTCGCCTGCGGTCAATATGGGGCAGGTTATCGCCAAAAGAGAAGATGTAGAAAAAGCAAAGCAGGTGATGAAGCGCCGCATGGATCTGGTGCTGGAGCTGATGCTGTCACAGGGGTGTACGACCGCGGTGCTTGGGGCATTCGGCTGCGGCGTATTTCAAAACGACCCTGAGCTGATCGCCCGATATTGGAAGGATTTGCTCGGCGAAAAAGGCGCCCGCTTTGCTCGCGTTATCATGGCGGTGCTGGATAAGCCAGGCAAGAGCAACTACAAGGTATTTAACAGGTATTTTTAAATGAAGAAAATTTACATTATCGGTATCGGCATGGGCAATCCCGATACCATAACGATAGAAGGAAGAAAACGCATTGAAGAAAGCGATGTGCTGATCGGTGCCCGCCGCATGGTAGAGAGCGTCGTCGAAACACTTGCAGCAGAAGTAACAAATGCGCCATCAGCGGCGAAAAAAACGCAGGGCGTTTGCAGCAGAGCTAACAGCAGTGATAGCAGCAAAACCCAGAAACAGCGCGCGTATTATGAGATTGCGGCAGACCGCATCGCGCAAATCCTGCAGCGCGAAGAGTTTTCGCAGGCGTCAGTGCTGATGTCCGGCGACGTGGGCTTTTACAGCGGGGCGAAGAAGCTGCTGCCATTGCTGTCTGGACAGGATGTCAGCTGCATCGCGGGCGTCAGCTCTGTGCAGTATTTCTGTGCCCGGCTGGGTACGTCCTGGGAGGATGTACGGCTGGTCAGCCTGCACGGAAGGGAGGGCGATCCCGTGGCTGCGGTGCAGGAGAATGCCCGCGTGTTCTTTCTAACCGGAAGCGACCACAAGGCAGAGGATATCTGCCGGCAGCTGACGCAGGCCGGCTTGGGAAGAACTAAAATATCTGCAGGCCAGAGGCTTTCTTATGGGGATGAAACCATTGTATGCGCGACGGCACAGGAGCTTGCCGGCCGGCATTTCGACCCGCTGACCGTGCTGCTTGCAGAATGGGAAGAAGCGGCGCTTTCAGAAACCGGCCAATGTGGCGGAAAAGTGCAACAATCCAAATCGAGCGGGCCAGGCGAAGAAAACCTCCTGCAAAGAGCGACCTTTGGCTACGAGGATGAGCTGTTTATCCGCGGCGATGTGCCGATGACAAAATCGGAAATACGCAGCATCGTGCTGAGCAAGTTGCGGCTGCGCCGGACAGATACCGCATACGACATAGGCGCGGGCACGGGCTCGGTTTCCGTGGAAATGGCTATGGCTGCAAGCCAGGGGCAGGTATACGCCATAGAAGTCAATCCCGAGGGAGCAGAGCTAATTCGAAGCAATGCGCGGAAATTCGGAGCGGCGAACCTGCACGTAGTCGAAGGAGCAGCACCGGGAGCGCTTGCGCTGCTGCCTGCGCCAGATGCAGCGTTTTTAGGCGGCACAAAGGGCCACATGGACGAAATCATAGCAGTACTGACAGAGAAAAACTCAAAGGTGCGCATCGTCATTAACGCCATTGCGCTGGAGACGGCAGCAGAGGCGTTGCAATGCCTGAAGGCGCACGGTTTTTCCAGCGTAGAGGCAATTACCGTTACCGTGGCGAAATCCAGAGAGGCGGGGCGCTACCACATGATGATGGGGCAAAACCCGATCTACATTATTACGGGGTGCAGATAACAGCAGCGAATAAGGAGCGAGCGATGGAAGGCAAAAGGAACGGACAAAACACACACGGCATTGACAAAGGCATTGATAAATGCACCGGGGAGAAAGAACAACGGCAGCAAAGCCTGGCTCTGCCGCGGGTTCTTATCGGTGCCGCCGGAAGCGGCAGTGGAAAGACCAGCCTAACCTGCGGCCTTTTGCAGGCATTAAAGCAACGAAAGCTGCATCCGGTTTCTTTTAAGTGCGGGCCGGATTACATCGACCCCATGTTCCATACGGAAGTGCTGGGAGTTCCCTCGCACAATCTGGATCTGTTCTTTACCAGCGATGAGCTCACCTGCCAGCTGATGGCAAAAGCGGCAGAAAGTCACAGCGCGCAGATTGCTGTCATCGAAGGCGTTATGGGGTTTTACGACGGGCTGGCTGCGATTTCCCCAAAAGCCAGCTCCTTCGATTTGGCGCGGGCAACGCGGACGCCGGCCATTTTACTGGTGGACTGCAAAGGGAAATCCCTGTCGGTGATTGCAGAAATCCAAGGCTTTCTCGCATACGAAGCCCTGGCCAGACAGCAGCTGGTGCAGGAGATGCTGGACAAGGCAGAGGCTTTTGATGCCGCCGGAAGCAAAGCAGCAGCCCCTGTCATATGCGGCATTATCTTAAACCGGCTGTCGCCCATGTTGTATCCGGATATAAAAAAGCGGATCGAAGAGCAGCTTCCTGTACAGGTATTGGGCTACCTTCCAGTAATGAAGGACTGCGGCCTGGAGAGCCGCCATCTGGGGCTTGTGACTGCGGCGGAAATCGGCAATTTGCAGGAAATCATCGACCGCCTGGCAGCGCAGGTGGAACAGAGCGTAGACCTGGACGGCATCTTGCGCCTGGCGCAGCAGGCCCCGCCGGTGCGCCTGTCTGCTAACCCCGAGGATATCATGAAAGGTGCAAGCATTGGCGATGTAGCAGCAAACGGCACAGGGCAGAGGCGTCCCCGCATCGCCGTAGCGCGCGACAGGGCCTTTTGCTTTTACTATCAGGACAATCTGAACCTGCTAAAAGAGCTGGGAGCGGAGCTTGTTGCTTTCAGCCCACTGACCGATGCGCGGCTTCCCGAAGGCTCGCAGGGGCTTTACATCGGCGGCGGATATCCGGAGCTGTATCTGAAGCAACTGTCGGAAAACACCGCCATGCAGGCGGCCATCCGCGAGGCTGTCAACGGCGGAATGCCCTGCGTGGCAGAGTGCGGTGGCTTTATGTATTTGCATGAGCACATTCGCGACAGCAGCGGAAATGCCTGGCCCATGGTCGGCGTGCTCGAAGGCGAAAGCTATGCGGTAGGTGGACTGAAGCGCTTTGGGTACGTACAGCTGACGGCGCAAAAGGATACGCTGCTGTGCAGAAACGGCGAAAAAATCCGCGCACATGAATTTCACTACTGGGACAGCACGCAGTGCGGGGATGCATTTTTGGCGGAAAAACCACTGCGAAACCGCAGCTGGCAGTGCATTATCGCTCGCGAAAATCTGTTTGCCGGCTATCCGCATTTATATTTTTACAGCAATCCCACATTTGCCAGGCGGTTTGTAGAGGCTTGCGGGCTTATAAATCCCGACAGCTTTCAAAGCTTTAGCGAGTAAGCATGTAGACTCCGGCAGAAAATATAGACAGGTTCGAACAGCTGACGGTCTTTGGTATGGAACCATTGGAGAATGGCAGAGCGGCAGCTGTTTTTCTTTTATCGGATTGCCGGGATAACCGGCGCAAAAGGAAAAGCCCTATGATACGACTTGGATGGACCGGCAAGCGCGTAGCAGGGCTTTTCAGGACTAAGGTGTACAAACTGGCAGCATAAAATAAAGCCATTCGTACTGAATACATAATATCATAAAAAAAGGGAGATAGGGAAAATTTTTTTCGAGTTTTTTCGACGGTTTTTTGGGAGATGGCCAGAAATTCGAAAATAAATCATTAAAAGTGAAACAAAAGGGGTGGGAAAGAGAAAAATCGTGTGATATAATAAAATGACAACTTGAACATCAACAGGTGTCCGGTAATTTCCTGCCGGAAGAATAGGGAAGTCGGGTGAAAAGCCCGCGCGGTCGCGCCGCTGTAAAGGAAGAGCTGTATTTCCATATATCACTGTAATAATGGGAAGATGAGATACAGTGCAGAAGCCTGAGCCAGAAGACCTGCCTGTTTGATTGATGGTCGCATTTTCTTACGGACGATGGGAAAGTGTGATGCAGAAGCTGCTGTAGCGTGCAGAGGAAAAAAGGGCGCATCAGACAGGGCAGGCGGATGCCTGTCGCTGAATGCAGTCTTGCAAAACCTTAAAACACAAAAAAGCAGTGGTTTCGGCATACGCTGTTCGCATGGACGGCGTTTTTTTATGCGAAAACAGCGTCAGAACAAAGAGGAGGGAAAACGAATGAAAACAAAACAAGTAAGAGCAAAGCAAGTAACAACGAAGCAGATGAGAACAAAGTGGGAAAGAAGCTGCCTGATCGCAGGTGTGGCTCTCGCACTGGCGTTCGGAATAGCAGAGCCGGCCAGCGCAATGCATATAATGGAAGGATATCTGCCGCCAGTACATGCGGTAGTCTGGGGTGCACTCTGCCTTCCGTTTTTGGCAGCAGGATTTTTTTCCATAAAAAAAACGGTAGTGGAGCACAGAAAAACCATGTTAATTCTGGTGATGATGGGCGCTTACGCCTTTGTACTGTCGGCGTTAAAGCTACCTTCCGTTACAGGCAGCAGCTCCCATCCCACAGGCACTGGGCTTGGGGCCGTGCTCTTAGGACCGTCGGCCATGTCGATTTTAGGTCTGATTGTACTGTTGTTTCAGGCCATCCTTCTGGCTCACGGCGGCCTGACGACCCTGGGAGCCAACACCTTTTCCATGGCGATTGCCGGTCCGTTTTTGTCCTGGGGTATCTATCGCTTGTGCGGAAAATTGAATGTATCGAAAACGGTCAGCGTATTTTTAGCAACCTGCCTGGGAGATCTGTTCACTTATTGCGTTACTGCCGTGCAGCTGGCACTGGCGCATCCGGCGCAAGTCGGCGGTTTTGCTGCTTCCCTGGCGGAATTTCTGGCGATTTTCGCCGTTACTCAGATTCCACTGGCGATCATCGAAGGACTGGTTGCCGTGGTTGTAATCAAGGGATTGGAAAGCTTTGCGCAGCCAGAGCTGACAGAGTTAGGATATATCGCCCAGTAGTGAGGGCAGCAGATAAAGCAGGGAGGAAACCATCATGTCAACAAAAAACACAGTGATTATTTGCATCGTACTGGCAGCGCTCATCGCTGCCGTACCTTTACTTTTTATCCAGGATTCCGAATTTGGCGGTGCGGACGGTGCAGCGGAAGAAGTCATCGGAATGTTAGATCCTGCATACGAAGCCTGGGCGTCGCCCGTACTGGAGCCCCCCGGTGGCGAGACCGAATCGCTGTTATTTTGCCTGCAGGCCGCGTTGGGCTCCGGAATATTCTGCTTTGGCATGGGGTACTTTGTGGCGCGCAAAAAATATTCGGGCACAAACCCACAACAGGAGACAGGCGCGTGATGGTGCTCGATAAAATCGCCTATGCGTCGCAGTGGCGGAAAAAAAGCCCTTATCTAAAATCAGCGCTGGCGACAGGGACATTGCTGATCTGTACTTGCGCGCAGTCGTTTGTCATATCGGCAATCGCACTGCTTGTTATGAGCTGGCTTGCGGTTAGCTGCGGCAAAACATCGCCCGCATATTTTATAAAACTTCTGGCGGCGCCTTTGCTGTTTTTAACTGCAGGAACTGCTGTCATCGCTGTCAACTTCAGTCCAGATCCGTTGGATTTGTGCAATCTCGCCTTTGCTGATGGATACATCGCCGTCAGCCGCGCCTCTTTGCTCTATGCGCTGCGGCTGGCCTGCGTTTCGCTGGCATCGGTATCCTGCCTGTACTTTCTCAGCGTAACGACGCCGATGCCAGATTTGATCGTCGTGCTGCGCAGCCTGAAATGCCCGTGGCTGGTAATCGAGCTGATGGTTATGATGTACCGCTACATCTTCGTACTGCTGGACATGGCTGTGGCAATCAGCCGGGCGCAGGACTGCCGCCTGGGAAACCGCGATGCAAAAACCGCAATATACAGCATGGGAAGCATGCTGTCTGCGGTATTGATGAAAGCACTGCAGCGGGCATCGCAGCTGTTTGATGCCATGGAATCGCGTTGCTACGACGGGAAGTTGCACCTGCTGAACGAAACCTGGCAGACGCGGCCCTCCGAGCGCGTGGCGGCCGGCGGGTATCTGGCGGGATTAGCCGCAGCGGCGTTTCTGTGCCGCAGCTTCGGAGGGATATAAAAGACATGACGGAAAAAACTATTTTATCAGTCAGAGGGCTCTCCTACACCTATCCCGATGGCACAAAGGCGCTGCAGGGTGTCGATCTCGACGTGCGGCAGGGAGAAAAAGTCGCCTTTATGGGCGCCAACGGCTCGGGAAAATCCACGTTTTTTCTGCACTTAAACGGCGTATATAAGCCGTCTGCGGGCAGCGTCTACATCGACGGCGTTCCCATCAATTATTCGCGCAAGGGGCTCTTACAGGTGCGGCGCAAGGTGGGTATCGTTTTTCAGGACCCGGACTCCCAGCTGTTTTCGGCCAGCGTGGCCCAGGAAATTTCTTTCGGTGTACTGAATTTGGGCGCATCGCAGGAAGAGGCGAAAAACAAAGTAGATGCCGTGATCGAAGAGCTGGAAATCGCACCCTTTCGGGAGAAACCCACGCACTTTCTCAGCGGCGGGCAGAAAAAGCGCGTATCCATCGCTGACATTGCGGTAATGGAGCCGGACATCATCATTCTGGACGAACCGTCCTCCGCATTAGATCCCTACCATGTGGAGATGATTGATGCTCTGATCGACCGCCTGTCGCAGCGGGGGATTACGGTACTGCTCTCCACCCACGACGTGGAGCGGGCCATGTGCTGGGCCGACCGGGTGGTTTTATTCTGCGAAGGGAAAATCGCAGCCCAGGGCAGCCCGGAGGAAATCTTCTCGCAGGAAGAACTGATGGAGCTCACTCATCTGAAAAAGCCGGTAATCTATCAGCTGTTCGACAGCCTGAAGGATGCGGGAATGCTGCCGCAGGGACTGCCGGTGCCACGCACAGTGCAACAGCTGACGCACTACATCGAACATGCGAAAGAAAACAAAGAACAAAGGAGCAAAACGCAGCAGTTATGAATACAACACAGACATCCGCAAAAAAAGCGCTGTTGGTCGTAAGCTTCGGCACCAGCTATAGCGAAACCCGAGAGAAAACCATAGGAGCCATCGAGCGCGAAGCCGCAGCCGCCTTTCCCGACAGGCAGGTGCGCCGCGCCTTCACAAGCAGCATGATCCTGCGGGTGCTCGCCAGGCGGGACGGCCTCCACATCGACAACGTAACACAAGCCATGGGCCGGCTGATCGCCGACGGCTTTACTGACGTGCTCGTACAACCCACGCACATCATTAACGGCGAAGAATACGAAAAAATGAAAGCGCAGATACGCCCCTTCGCCGCCTGTTTTTCATCGCTGCGGATAGGCGCTCCGCTGCTGTCGTCCTCGGAAGATTACACCTGCGTTGTAAATGCGATAGCGGCGGAGGTGCTGCGGCTTTACCCAACCGCTTCGCTTTGCTGCCTGCGCGGGGCAGACGCGGATGCGGCAGGAGATATGCCGGCGCTGGTGCTGATGGGGCACGGGACAGAGCACCATGTAGATGCTGCCTACGCTGCGCTGGATTACCGGTTTAAGGATATGGGCTATCCGCGCGCAATCGTAGGTACAGTAGAAGGATATCCGGCCTTTGCACAGGTGGAAAAGCAGCTGGAAGCGCTAAACCCTGCGCCG
Organism: uncultured Peptostreptococcaceae bacterium; assembly: GCA_949740445.1. Lineage (GTDB taxonomy): Bacteria > Bacillota > Clostridia > Peptostreptococcales > Anaerovoracaceae > RGIG446. The sequence goes on from CATJIF010000055.1 coordinate 7,594, forward strand.
GAAACAGTGCTGCTTATGCCCTTTATGATTGTTGCAGGCGACCACGCGAGAAACGACATGGCGGGCGAGAAAGAGGATTCCTGGAATACCATGCTGCGCGCAAAGGGCTATCGGACGGAGTGCATTCTGAAGGGCCTGGGCGAAATGGAAGCCATAAGGGCGGTATTTCTAAAACACATGCAGCAGGCACTGGCAGAAGAAAGCGAACCCGGCCATGAATAAATTGCGCAGAGGCTACACTACGGGAAGCTGCGCTGCAGCGGCGGCCTGGGGTGCGGCGCGCCTGGCATCCGGATGTCCGCCGGAAGAAATCACGGTATGCCACTTTCAGACGCCGGATAACACGCCGCTTTCACTCTCGCTGCTGTACGGCGAGGCAGAGGAGAATTGCGGGCGCTGCGCCGTGCAAAAGGATAGCGGCGACGATCCCGATGTTACCAACGGAATGTTAATCTTTGCAGAGGTGCGGCTGCATCCTGAAAGGGACAGCGTTGCTTCTGGCATCGTCATCGAAATCGACGGAGGAGAGGGCGTCGGGCGGGTAACGAAGCCAGGGCTGGCTTGCGCTGTAGGCCAGGCGGCCATCAATCCGGTGCCGCGGCGCATGATCGAAGCGCAGGTGCGCCGGGCGCTGTCGCAGGCCGGCTGGCAAGGAAGGGCCAGCGTGCTTATATCCATTCCAGAGGGCAGGGCCATAGCAGCCAGAACCTACAATCCGCGGCTGGGTATCGAAGGCGGCATTTCCGTATTGGGCACCAGCGGCATCGTTAAGCCCATGAGCGAACAGGCGCTGATCGACACGATTAAGGTAGAAATAAACATGCGCAAAGCGGCAGATGCCAGGTATTTGCTGCTAACCCCCGGAAACTATGGAGAAACCTTTCTGAGAACTACCATGGGGTTAAGCGATTTATATACAGTACAATTCAGTAATTTTTTAGGCGAAACCATCGACTATGCGGTAGAATGCGGTTTTCGCGGCCTGCTGCTTGCGGCCCACATCGGAAAGCTGGTAAAAGTAGCGGGCGGCATTATGAATACCCATTCGCGCTGCGGCGACTGCCGGCTGGAAATCCTGACAGCGCATGCGGCGCTGTGCGGCGGGCTTTCGGGCCCCCAGGGCGTACAGACTGCCCGCCGGCTGATGGAGTGCGTTACGACGGATGATGCCATCGCGGTTTTGGATGGCATAAGCGGCGCGCAGCCCATCCGGGTGCGCGCAGGCGAAAAGGAGCGAAGCGGTTGCCAGGGGGAAGAAGCTTGCGGTGAAAGTCCTCTGCGGCGGCAAGTCATGCAGTCTGTGGTGCGAAAAGCGCAGTATTATGTCCAGTGCAGGGCAGGCGGTGAAATGGAAGTGGGCGCGGTGATGTTTTCCAACCGGTACGGGCTGCTGGCACAGACAGAAAATGCGGCAGCGCTGGCAAGTGTTCTAAAGGAGGGACAGAGATAAATGGAAGAAGCTTTCGTGCAGGGCAGGGGAATGCTCTACGGCATCGGCGTGGGGCCGGGCGACCCGGAATTGATGACGCTGAAGGCGGTGCGGCTGATCGAGGCCTGCGACGTGGTGGCGATCCCCCGGTCGGGAAAAGAGGTCAACGCGGCGTATACCATCGCTGCAGGAGCGGTTGCAGACATCGGCCAAAAACCGCTGATCGAAGTGGATATGCCGATGATCCGCGATCCGGAGAAGCTGGCGCAGAGCCACGATGCGGCAGCGGCGCAGATCATGTCGCTGCTGGATGAAGGAAAGGATGTAGCCTTCTTAACGCTGGGCGACCCCAGCATCTATTCGACCTATATTTACGTGCACCAGAGGGTGCGTTCGGCAGGCTATCAGGCGCAGCTCATCGTCGGAATCCCTTCGTTTTGTGCGGCAGCGGCACGCTTAAACGAAGGGCTGACCGAGGCTTCGAAGGCATTGCACATTATCCCGGCCTCCTACGGCGGACTGGAGGAAGCACTTGCGCTTCCGGGAACAAAGGTTTTGATGAAAAGCGGGCGCGCCATCGGTAAAATCAAGCAGGTGCTGCGCTCCATGGAGAACAGCCACACCGTCGGCATGGTGGAGCGCTGCGGCATGGAGGGCGAACGGGTCTACCGGAGCGCCGGGGAAATCGACGAAGAAGCGGGATATTTTTCGCTGCTGGTGGTAAAAGAAAAGTGAGGAAACAACGGATATGGTACATTTCGTAGGAGCGGGGCCGGGAGCGGCGGACCTGATTACAGTACGGGGACAGGCGCTGCTTGCGGCAGCGGATGTGATTATCTATGCGGGTTCGCTGGTCAATCCAGAGCATTTAAAACTGGCTAGGGAGGGCTGCCGGATCTACGACAGCGCATCCATGACGCTGGAAGAAGTCATTGCGGTAATAAAACAGGCCGAGGCCCAGGGGCTTACCACTGTGCGGCTGCATACGGGCGACCCCAGCATTTACGGGGCGATCCGCGAACAGATGGATTTGCTTGCGCAGGCGGGCATCTGCTACGATGTAACGCCGGGCGTCAGCTCTTTTTGCGGAGCGGCGGCGGCGCTGAAGGCAGAGTACACCCTGCCGGATGTATCGCAGACAGTAATCATCACCCGCATGGCAGGGCGCACGCCCGTGCCGGAAAAGGAAGAAATTGCAAAATTGGCGGCTCACGAGGCGACGATGGCCATTTTCCTGAGCACAGGGCTGTTAGAGCCGTTGTCCGCGGAGCTTATGCGGGGCGGCTATGCTGCGGATACCCCGGCGGCTATCGTATATAAAGCAACGTGGCCGGAGGAGCGGGTTTTTTATGGCACGGTGGAAACGCTGCCGCAGATTGCCCGGGAAAACTCCATTACCAAGACAGCGCTGATTCTGGTAGGCCGGTTTTTAGGCGACAGCTACCAGCGTTCGAAGCTGTACGACCCGTCGTTTACGCATGAATTCCGGGAGGCATCGGAAACATGCAAATAATTATGGTGGGCATTGACCACAGCAAAGCGCCCATAGCGCTGCGCGAGCGGTTTTCCTTTACAAAAGCCCAGGCGGCGGAGGCGATGAAGCTGCTCAGGAAAGAGGGGCGGGCCGGAGGATGCCTTCTGATTTCTACCTGCAACCGCACAGAGCTCTACGTCAGCGGCTGGTCGGCAGAAAACCAGACACCCTACGAAGCGCTCTGCGGTGTTAAGAGAATTTCAACAGAGGCCCATAAGGAATGTTTTACGGTGCGTCAGGGTATGGAAGCGGCCAGACATCTGCTCCGGTTGAGCTGCGGCATGAATTCCAGCATTTTCGGCGAAGACCAGATCATAGCCCAGGTGCGCGAGGCGCTGAAAGAAGCCCGGCGCTGTGGATGCACCGATGCGATTTTGGAGCAGCTCTTCCAGACAGCAGTCGCCGCAGCCAAGCGGGTAAAGTCCACGGTGCGATTGACATCGGCAAACCCGTCTACGGCGTCCAACGCTGTGGCATTCCTGATGCAGCGGCTGAAAAGCCTGAAAAATGTGCCGTGCCTCATCATCGGCAACGGCCAGATGGGGCTTTTAATCGCCAATGCACTGACAGCAAAGGGTGCGAAGGTCGCCATGACGCTGCGCAGGGCGTATCACAAAAACGACCGGCAGGAATCGCTGGTTCCTGCCGGATGCGAAATGATTCCCTACGAAAATCGCATATCGGTATTGGGCAATTATTCGGTGGTAATCAGCGCCACACTGTCGCCTCACTATACGATTTTGCAAAGCGACTTGGAAGGCGCAGCGCTGAGAGAAAACAGCCTCTGGCTGGATTTGGCCGTGCCCCGGGATATCGACCCCGATATTCACGCCTGTGGTCTGACCGAGGTTGTCGATATCGACCAGCTGAGCGAAGCGGTACGCAGCCAGGCAGACCAAAAGGCCATGGAGCAGGCGCTGACGATCCTGGACGACTACGAAGAAAAACTGCGCCGCCGGTTCGGTTTTCGGCCCGCGGTGGAACAGGTTCAGGAAATTGCAGAAGCGGTCGGTAGAGACACGGCGGATCGGTTGAATTTCTGCGTTAAGAAAATATTTAACGAAGAAAAACAGGCAGCAGGCGAAGAAACCGCAGACGATATAACAAAGAAGCTTGCGGAAGAAATCGCAGGGGCAGCGGAAAAATCCGCGGCGAAGATGTTATACTGCCTTCGCGATACGCTGCCACAGCAGCTGTGGCAGGGCTGCCTGGAAGCGCTGAAACAGGGTGTTGCGCAGGATACGCTGAAAACAGGACAGGCAAAAAAACGATACGAGGTAACGATAGAATGAAAATATATGTGGTAGGCTTAGGCCCCGGAGAGCGGGCGCAGATGACGCAGAGGGCTTACGATGTCTTAAACGAAAGCGAGGTTATTGCCGGGTACGATGTATACATCGACTTAATCCGCAAGGATTTCGCCCATAAAAAACTGGTGTCCACGCCGATGAAAAAAGAGGCAGAGCGCTGTCGTCTGGTGATAGAAGAAGCGCTTTTAGGACAGACCGTGGCCATGGTCTGCAGCGGCGATGCCGGCGTGTACGGCATGGCTGGCCTGATGTTCGAGGTGGCGCAGGAATACGAGCCGGTGGAAATCGAAGTCGTGGCTGGCATTACAGCAGCCTGCAGCGGGGCAGCGGTGCTGGGAGCGCCGCTGATTCACGACTTTGCCGTCATCAGCTTAAGCGACCTGCTGACGCCGTGGGAAAAAATCGAAAAGCGCCTGGCGTGCGCTGCCGATGGGGATTTCGTTCTCTGCCTGTACAACCCATCCAGCAAAAAGCGGCACGATTATCTGCAAAAAGCCTGCGATATCGTGCTGCGCTACCGCAGCTCGCAGACAGTTTGCGGCTTTGTAAAGAACATCGGGCGCGAAGGGCAGACGGGGCAGCTGGTAAGCCTGTCGCAGCTGCGGGATACCGCTGTGGATATGTTTACTACAGTGTATATCGGAAATTCGCAGACCAGACAGATTAACGGCCGCATGGTAACGCCCAGGGGCTATCGGGAAGTCAGGTAAGGAGAGCGTATGGCAAGGCTTTTGATCTTTGCAGGGACAACAGAGGGAAGAAGGCTGGCAGAAGTGCTCTCCCGGGCGTCGCAGGTGCATGGCGGCACAGGAGAAGCGGCTGGACAGTGGCCTCACGAGGTGGTTGTACACGTGGCGACCGACTACGGCCTTGAAGTTCTGCCGAAGCGCCTGCCCGGCATCCTCGCCGAGGCGGGGCGGCTGACGCTTGCGCAGATGACGCAGTATATGCAGGCGCAGCGCTTCGATTTGGTTGTGGACACGACACACCCCTATGCGGCGGAGGCGTCGGAAAACATCCGTTCGGCCTGCCAGGCAACGCAGACCCGATACCTGCGGCTGCTGCGGCAGGGTGTGTCAGGCGATGTAGAACAGAGCGCGGCGGTCGAAGAAGTGTGCAGCGTCCAGGCGGCGGCAGAATATCTAAACCAGATGCCGGGGACGGCGCTCATAACCACAGGAAGCAAGGAACTGGAAGCCTTTACCCAGGTGCGCGGCTGGAAGGAGCGCCTGTTTGTCAGAGTGTTGCCCACGGCTTCCGTAGTGGAAAAATGCCAGCGCCTGGGCTTTGCCGGGCGGCAGCTGATCTGCATGCAGGGGCCCTTTTCTTACGAAATGAACCGGGCGCTGCTGCTGCAGACAGGGGCGGATTGCCTCGTAACCAAGGATTCCGGGCAGCCGGGCGGCTTTGCGGAAAAATATCGGGCGGCCATTGAGCTGGGGGTAAAGCTCATTATCATCGGGCGCGCAAGCAGGGAGCAGGGTCTGTCCTACGAAGAAGTCTGCGCGGAGCTTTGGCAGAGCTTCGGCATCGACTGCGGAGGAGATACCGTGCCGACGGTCGAAACGCTTCTGCCCGGAGATGTCCGAAATGGTGCCAAAGTCACTGGCAGTGCTGCAAAAGACACTTGCCACGATAAAGACGCAGAAAAAACTCCGCACGACAACGATAGCAAGAAACAACCGAGTAGCGGCCGGAGGATGCCGGCAGAGCCGTACTTCCCTCTGTTTATAAATATAAAAGACCGCCTGGCCGTAGTTGTAGGCGCTGGAACGGTCGGAATGCGCCGCCTGCGCTCGCTGGGCGGATTTCCCTGCCGCCTGCGGCTGGTGGCAAAAGAACTGCCTGAGGGGTATTCGCAGGAGCGTTTCGCCGCAGAGATTAACGGCATGTGCGGGCACAGCGCATCCGGCGGCAGAAGCTTTGAGCTTTTGCAGCGGGAATTTCTGCCGGAGGATATAGAAGGAGCGGCGCTTGTGGTAGCCGCTACAGACGACAGGCAGGTCAATCAGTGGATTGCCGCCCTGTGCAGGACGCAGGGCATACCCGTCAGCGTTGCCGACAGCCCCGCAGAGTGCAGCTTTTTCTTTCCCGGCATCGCACGGAAGGGGCCTCTTGTGGCAGGCGTTACGGCTTCGGGGACAGACCACCGGCTGGCAAGGGTACTGACAGAAAAGATACAGGGCGTCGTCTCTGCCGCAGCGCCGGCGGATGCAGCGCCGGTGAAGGAGCAGCAATCCGTTTGTGCAGAGAGGCGGTTCACTTGCACAGAAGGGCAGTAGCAGGAAGCAGGGAGAGCGAAAGAAGCGGAAAGAACGAAAGGAGCGGAATCGTGATAACAAAGAAGCAGGTGCGGGTAGGAAGCCGCGACAGCAAACTGGCTGTTGTCCAGGCGGAAATCATAATGGCGGCCATCGCCCGGCAGCATCCGGAAATAGAGCTGACGCTGGTTCCCATGAAAACCACAGGCGACATGATTTTGGACCGCCGCCTGGATGAAATCGGCGGAAAGGGACTCTTTGTAAAAGAGCTGGATCGTGCGCTGCGGGAGAGCCGCATCGACATTTCCGTGCACAGCTTAAAGGATATGCCGATGGAGGTGCCCGACGACCTGCCGCTGCTCGCCTTTTCGCAGCGGGAAAACCCCTTCGATGCCTGGGTGCTGCCCGCTGGCGCAGAGAGGTTCGACACCAAAAAGCCCATCGGAAGCTCCAGCCCGCGGCGCTGTTTGCAGATAGAAAAATTGCATCCCGGAAGCCGGGTAGAGAGCGTGCGCGGAAACCTGCAGACGCGCCTTGCCAAGCTGGACGACGGTGAATACGGAGCGCTGATCCTGGCCTGTGCGGGGTTGCAGCGGCTGGGGCTTGCAGGCCGCATTGCCAGAACCTTCAGCGCTGACGAAATCATTCCGGCAGCCGGACAGGGAACGCTGTGCGTGCAGGGAAGGGCCGGGGAAGATTATTCCTATCTGGATGCCGTGGATTGCCCGCAGTCCAGAATCGAATCGCTGGCAGAGCGGGCGTTTGTAGCGTGGCTGGATGGCGGATGCAGTTCGCCGATTGCGGCCTATGCACAGGTGAGCGAGGGGAAGGTGCTGATCCGAGGCATGTATTTCGACGAAGAGACGAAGCAGTGCAGGACGGGCAAAATCAGCGGCGAAGCAGGGCAGGCACAAACGCTGGCGCAGCAGTTGGCAGAGGAGTTGCAGGGAGGAAAAAACGCATGAGCCGGGAACAGATAACGCATCAGAACCAAACGCAGGGCGCAGACCAGAAGGCAGAAGAAGAAAGGCCGATGATGGAAGGCGCAGCGGCAGAACCGGTGGCAGGCGGAAAGGTGTGGCTGGTAGGGGCAGGGCCTTCCGATGCCGGTCTGATGACGCTGCGCGGCAAAGCAGTGCTGGAGCAAGCCGATGTCGTAGTATACGATAAGCTGGTAGGCCAGGGCATTATGGCACTGATTCCGCCGGAAACAGAACTGATTAACGTAGGAAAAGAAGCGGGCAGACATCCGGTTCCGCAGGAGGAAATCAACCACATTCTGCTGCGAGAAGCCAGGAAGGGCCGGCGCGTAGTGCGGTTAAAGGGTGGAGACCCCTTTGTATTCGGACGCGGCGGCGAGGAGCTGGAGCTTTTGTGCGAGTGGGGAATTCCTTTCGAAATCGTTCCGGGAATTACGTCGGCGGTAGCGGTGCCTGCCTACAACGGAATTCCGGTAACGCACCGGGATTTCTGCTCCAGCTTTCACGTCATTACCGGCCACACGAAAAACAAGCCCGAAGCGGAAATCAACTACAAGGCGTTAGTGGACATGGGCGGCACCTGCATCTTTCTCATGGGGATTACGGCCATGGAAGGCATCTGCCAGGGGCTGCTTTCCGCTGGCATGGAGCCCACTGTTGCCGCTGCTGTGCTGGAACGCGGAACTACCGCGCACCAGCGCAGGGTCGTTTCCGACATCGCCCACCTTCCGGAAGCGGCAAAAGCGGCGCAGATCCGCACGCCGGCCATCATCGTAGTAGGAGAGGTCTGTACCCTGGCAGATAGGTTTTCCTGGGCGGAACAGCGTCCGTTGGGCGGATTGAAAATCGCTGTTACCCGGCCGCGGGACAGAAGCTCGCGCCTGGCAGAGCAGCTTTCGCTGTTCGGGGCAGAGGTCGTGCTGCTTCCCGCCATTCAGACGCAGCCGGTTGTAGAGAACCAGGCATTGAGCACAGCCCTGGCGCACATCGGAGAGTACGACTGGCTGGTATTCACAAGCCCTGCCGGCGTTCAAATCTTCTTTGCGGAGCTTTTACAGCGCCGCATGGATATCCGCAGCCTGGCGGGCATACAGATTGCTGCAATCGGGCAGGCTACTCGGCAGGCCATCGAAGAGAGGGGCCTGTTTACCGATTTAATGCCGCAGGTTTACAGCGGCGAGACGCTGGGGCGGCTGCTTGCCGACCGCCTGCTGCAGGAACGCCGGAGAGGAAAAAGCGGAAGAGTGCTGCTGCCGCGGGCGCGCAAGGGCACAGAGGATGTCATCCGCCCGCTGCTGTCCGAGGGCTTTGCCGTAACGGACATAGCGTTGTACGATACGCTGCTCCAGGCGGAAAACCCCAAAGCACGCTGGGATGAGAGCGTGGATTACACGACCTTTACCAGCGCATCCACAGTACAGGGCTTCGCTGCCATGCATCCGGAAATCGACTATTCAGCAGTAAAGGCGGTCTGCATCGGACAGCAGACGGCAAAGGCTGCCGCCGGGTTAGGCATGCAGGTATTTATATCGAAGGAAGCGACGATGGACAGCATGACAGAGCTGTTAATGGAGCTTTCATCTCGTGAGGCTGGCAAAATGGCCCAGGCTGAAAGCGGGGAGGCGCAGCAGTGAGCTGGATTCTTCCATTTTTACCCATTGCCGCAGGCTTTGCTGCCGACCTGGCATTCGGCGATCCCGCGTGGCTCTACCACCCGGTGCGGCTGATCGGGAAAGCCATCGAAGTCTGCGAACGAGGTATCCGGTGCGCGTTCTCAAACAGTGCCGGCGGTCAGCTTCTGGGCGGTGGATTGCTGGTGATTTGCATTCTATTGTTCAGCTTCGGGCTTCCCTGGGCGCTTTTGTGGATGGCAGGCAGAATCAGCCCGTGGCTTTCGCTGCTATTGGAGTGTATTCTGTGCTATCAGATTTTAGCGATAAAGAGCCTGAGAGACGAAAGCATGAAGGTGTACAATGCGCTGAAACATAAAACGCTGGATGATGCGCGGCAGGCTGTAGCAATGATCGTGGGGCGCGATACGCAGAACCTTTCCGCAGAGCAGGTGGCGAAGGCGGCGGTAGAGACCGTGGCGGAAAACACCTCGGATGGAACCGTTGCCCCGCTGCTGTTTATGGCGCTTGGCAGCATCTGCTTCGGATGTGCAGCACCGTTTGGGTTTTTATATAAGGGCATCAATACCATGGACAGCATGGTGGGGTATAAAAACGACCGCTATCTGTATTTTGGGCGCGCGGCAGCGCGGCTCGATGACCTGGCTAACTGGATTCCTGCCCGGCTGGCGGGGCGGTTAATGATCGCGGCAGCAGCGCTTGCGGGGCTGGATGCGAAGCACGCAGCCAAAGTCTTTGCCCGCGACCGGCGAAACCACGCAAGCCCCAACAGCGCGCAGACCGAGGCAGCCTGTGCGGGGGCGCTAAATGTGCAGCTGGCAGGCAATGCGTATTATTTTGGCAAGCTGTACGAAAAGCCTACCATCGGCGATGCGCTCCGGCCCGTCGAATACGAAGATATTATCCGGGCCTGCCGCCTTCTCTACATTACGGCGGCGCTGTGCCTGCTTTTATGCGCCGCAGCCTTTATTGCAGCGGCAATCCTACGGCAGACAGGAGTAATGACTGTATGAAAGAACTGGTGCACGGAGGCGATATCTACACCGCCAGAGAACAGCAAAAAAACAAAACGATTCTGGATTTTTCAGCAAATATCAATCCGCTGGGACTGCCCGATTCAGTGAAGGAAGCGGCGGTCCGTGGCGTAGCGGAAAGCGCGCACTATCCCGACCCGCTGTGCCGAAAGCTGCGCAGTGCCATTGCCAGGGCAGAAGGCGTGCCGGAAAGCAGCATCGTAACAGGAAACGGTGCTGCGGACATCATCGTCCGCCTGGTGATGGCAAAAATGCCTTACCGGGCGATGGTCCTTGCCCCCACCTTCGCTGAATACGAGGCGGCGCTCACATCGGTGGGCTGTCTGGTGCAGCGCTATTATTTAAGCGAAGGAGCGGATTTTTCTCTCAGCGAGGCAATCTTAGAGGAAATCGGACCTTCGCTGGATATGCTGTTTCTCTGCAATCCCAACAACCCGACAGGGCAGTTGATTTCGCCGGAGCTCCTTCACAAAATCCTGTGGCGCTGCGAAGAGACGAAAACGCTGCTGCTGCTGGACGAGTGCTTTATCGACTTTACCGACGATCCGGAGAGCAATTCCCTGAAAGCGCGCATCGGGCAGTACAAGCAGCTGTTTTTACTGAAAGCGTTTACGAAAACCTACGCCATGCCGGGGTTGCGACTGGGCTATGGGATCTGCGGAGATGCGGCGCTGGTCGATGTGCTGTGGAACGTGGGACAGCCCTGGAGCGTATCCCTTCCGGCGCAGCTGGCAGGAATTGCCGCACTGGATGAAAGCGAATATCTAACGCAGGCGCAGCAAATGATCGGAAGCGAAAAAAGAGTGCTTGCGGATGGGCTGCGAAGGCTTGGCTTTCGCGTCTGGCAGCCGGCGGCCAACTACGTATTTTTCCGCAGGGAAGCCGGAGACAGCAGGGATCTGCGGGCGCTTCTTTTAGAAGAAGGCATTTTAATCCGCAGCTGCGAAAACTATCCGGGGCTCGACAACAGGTACTATCGGGTGGCAGTAAAGAAGCCCGAAGAAAACCAACAGCTGCTTTCGGCGCTGGCAGCGACAGAAAGGGAGAGAAAATGACACAGCAAAAACGGGCAAAGGCCATTATGATTCAGGGAACGATGTCCAACGCGGGCAAAAGCCTGCTGGCAGCAGGACTCTGCCGCATCTTCCGCCAGGATGGATACCGTGTGGCGCCGTTTAAGGCGCAGAATATGGCGCTGAACTCCTTTATTACGAAGGAAGGCCTGGAAATGGGACGGGCGCAGGTGGTGCAGGCAGAGGCGGCCGGAATCGAGCCCTCGGTACTGATGAACCCGGTTCTCTTAAAGCCCACCAACGATACGGCATCGCAGGTAATCGTCAACGGCGAGGTGCTTGCCAACATGAGCGCAAAGGAATACTACCAGCGCAAGCGCGAGATTGTGCCGGAAATCCGGCGTGCCTACGAAACCCTGGCTTCACAGTATGATATCATCGTTATCGAGGGCGCGGGCAGCCCGGCGGAAATCAATTTGCAAGAAAACGACGTGGTCAATATGTTTATGGCACATCTGGCAAAGGCGCCGGTGCTGCTTGCCGGCGACATCGACCGCGGCGGCGTATTTGCCTCGCTGGTGGGCACGATGCTGCTGTTTTCGCCAGAGGACCGCGCCATGGTAAAGGCCACGCTCATCAATAAATTCCGCGGCGACAAAACGATATTGCAGCCGGGGCTGGATATGCTGGAGGAAAAAATCGGCATCCCTGCGGTGGGTGTTATCCCCTATCTGCACGTGGATATCGACGACGAGGACAGTTTGACGGAACGGTTTTCCCGAAAGAAAGAAATCGGCCTGATCGACATCGCCGTTATACGGCTGCCGCGCATTTCCAACTTTACGGATTTCAACGTGCTGGAATGTGCGCCCGGCATAACACTGCGCTATGTAGATCGCCTGGCGGAGCTGGGCGATCCGGACATGATTCTGCTTCCGGGGACGAAAAACACCATGGCAGACCTGATTTGGATGCGGGAAAGCGGAATAGAGGCAGCGGTGCTGAAACAGGCGGCCCGCGGCAAAATCGTATTCGGTATCTGCGGCGGGTTTCAGATGCTGGGCTGCGAGCTTTCCGACCCTTGCGGCGTAGAACACGGTGGCGCGATGAAGGGCATGGGCCTGCTTCCCATCGTTACGGAGTTCGAGGAAGAAAAGACGAGGACGCAGGTATCGGGTCGCTTTGCGGATAGCGTGTGCGGCGAACTTTCCGACCTGTCCGGGATAACGTTCTCCGGCTACGAAATCCACATGGGAAAAACGACGCTCCTCTCCGGAGATGGCGGGGAAGAGAAGCCCCGTCCCCTGACCGGGAATTTGCAGGTGACGGGAACGCGAACACCCTGCAACGTAGAAGCGGCCAGTCCCGAAGAAGGAGGACGGAAGACGGAAGAGCGGCTTTCCGGCCTGTGCTGCGGCAACATTTACGGCTCGTACATCCACGGCATATTCGACGAGGAGGCGGTGGTAAAGACGGTCGTATCGGCGCTGTACCGGAGCAAGGGCCTGTCGGAAAGCGCGGTGGCTTCCATGGATCTGGCAGGCTATAAGCAGCGGCAGTACGATCTGCTGGCGCAGGCCATGCGGGAAAACTTAGATATGGACATGCTTTACAGAATTTTAGAGGCGGGGGTAGACGAATGAAGGTAAAACTGCAGCAGGTACTGCCGGAGGAAATCGAAAAGCGGAGCTTTGAAATCATATCGCAGGAGCTTGGCGGGCGCCCTGTGGCGGCAGAAAATGAGCCAGTCATCAAACGGGTAATCCACACATCGGCGGATTTCGATTATTACGACAACCTGGTCTTTTCGGAAGAGGCTGTACGCAGAGGCATCGAAGCGCTGAAACAGGGCGCGCTGATTGTTACCGATACCCAGATGGCGAAGGCCGGGATCAACAAAACGGCGCTTTCCGCGCTGGGCGGCAGGGTAGAATGCTTCGTCGCCGACGAAGATGTAAAGGCGCAGGCCAAGGCAAATCAGACCACAAGGTCTGCGGCAGCGGTGGAAAAAGCGGCAGCCTTAGCAGAAAGAGAAAGCAGCCCGGTGATTTTTGCCGTGGGAAACGCGCCGACGGCGCTGGTGCGCATCTGCGAGCTGGTGAGTGAAGGGAAGCTTTCGCCGGCGCTGGTGATCGGCGTTCCGGTGGGCTTTGTCAACGTGGTGGAATCGAAAGAACTGCTGCTGCAAACGGACGTTCCGCACATCGCAGCCCGCGGGCGCAAGGGCGGAAGCAATGTGGCGGCGGCCATCTGCAACGCCATGCTGTATATGATCCGGGACGGAAAATAGAAGAAACGAACAGAAAGGGAGGCGTCGTTTGCGATGAAAACATTACAGGAAGTAATACAGGGAATCCGGCCAGCGGATGCGCAGGTTATCCGGGCGGCAGAGGAGTACATGGACTGCCTGATTAAGCCGCTGGGTAGCTTAGGAAAGCTGGAAACCATGGCCATCCAGATGGCTGGCATCACCGGCCAGGTAAAAAACAGCCCGGAGAAGCGCTGCTCCATCGTTATGGTAGCGGATAACGGCATCTGCGAGGAAGGCGTCAGCGGTTCGCCCCAGGAGATTACGCTGATGCTGGCCGAGCACATGGCAAAGGGCGTCTGCGGCATGGGAACGCTGTCCGCCTATGCAAACGCCGATGTAAAAGTGGTGGATCTGGGCATTGCCACCGAATACGAAAACGACGCCATCTACCAGAGGCGCATCCGCCGCGGCACGGCCAACTTCGCCAAGGGGCCAGCCATGAGCCGCGAAGAAGCCATCCGCGCCATGGAGGTGGGCATCGAAATGGTGGAGATGGCGATTTCGGAAGGGTGCCAGATTTTAGGGACCGGCGAGATGGGCATCGGCAACACCAGCTCCACCAGCGCCGTGCTGATGGCGCTGACCGGCCTTTCGGCAGAGTTAGCCGTGGGAAAGGGCGGCGGCCTGACCGACGAAGGGTTGCTCCATAAGCGGGATGTGATTGTAAAGGCGCTGGAATGCAACAAGCCGGATAAAAACGACCCCATCGACGTGCTGGCTAAAGTAGGCGGCCTGGATATCGCGGGCATGGCCGGATGCTTTCTGGCAGCAGCGCATTACCGCGTGCCCATCGTCATCGACGGTGTAATCTCCGCAGCAGCGGCGCTGATCGCCTATCGGATCAACCCGATGGTAAAGGATTTCATGTTTTCCTCTCACCGCTCCGTAGAACCGGCCTACGATTTAATTATGAAGGAGCTTGGCATGGAGCCTGTACTGAATCTGGATATGCGCCTGGGCGAGGGCACCGGATGTCCTTTGGCCTTTCACATCATCGGCTCGGCCTGCTACATGATGAGCCACATGTATACATTCGAGCAGTTCCAGCACGACCAGACCTACCGGATCGACCTGCGGAAGTAGATGGCTATGGGCGAGATACTTTTGTTTACGGGAGGGGCCCGGTCGGGCAAAAGCTCCATGGCGGAGGCGCTCATCAAGGAAGCCGCGCAGGCCGCAGCCGCCCGGCGCGCTTCCGAGGCAGCGGCCTCCGGCCGGGTACTGTATATCGCTACGGCTGCCGTCTGCGACGAGGAAATGGCGCAGCGGGTAAAAAAACACCGGGCGCAGCGGCCGGCCGACTGGGAAACGCTGGAGCAGTTTTGGAATTTCGACAGCCTTGAACAGCTGCCCGCCTTCCGGCAGGCGGATGCCGTGCTTCTGGACTGCATGGGCTTTATGCTGAACAATATTATGTATTATTCCGATATCGACTGGGAAACGCTGCCGCAACAAGATATACAGCGGGTGGAAGCGCGCATGCTGGCAGAGCTTCAGGCCCTGATCTCCGCTGCCCGGCAGGGCGGTAAAACGCTGGCGCTGGTAACAAACGAGGTCGGTATGGGGCTGGTTCCGGCGGAACGCGCAAACCGGTACTACCGGGATATTCTGGGAAGGGCAAACCGGATGGCGGCCGAAGCGGCGGACCGGGTCTGTTTTATGGTGTCGGGGATTCCCCTGTGGGTAAAGAAATGATAAAGAGTTTTCTGCTAATGCTGTCCTTTTTTACGCGGCTGCCTGTGCCGCAGGTGGAGTTTGAGGAGCAGCGCTATATCAGAGGCATTAAGGCAATTCCTTTCGTGGGTGTGGTGTTGGGGCTGATTCTCTATCTGGTCAGCTATGTCAACCTGCTCTTTTCTCCGGCAGTAACCGCGCTGGTGCTGCTGACGGTTTATATTTTTATCACGGGCGGTCTGCACTTGGATGGGCTTGCAGATACCTGCGACGGCATATTCAGCGGCAGAGACCGGGAGCGGATGCTGGAAATTATGAAAGACAGCCGCATCGGCTCGTTCGGCGTGCTGGCGATGCTGTTTTTCTTTACGTTTTATGCGGTTATGTATCAGTATTTGCCGCGGGAGGCGCTGCTGCTGCTGCCGGTAATCGGAAAGAGCGCGCCCCTGATTTCGGCTTCGTTTGCGGATTACGCCCGGCCCTCCGGCATGGGGCAGCTGCTGGTAGATAATATCCGCACGCCGGAGGTAGCGGTAGCTGTGGCGCTGCCGTTTCTCATCGCCCTGGTGCTTCCGGGGCTGCCGTTTGGCCTGCGGGCTTCGCTGATCGTCGCCTGCGGGCTGGGGGAGCTGTCTGTCGTCGTGGCTACGCTGCGGGTAAAGAAGCTTCTGGGAGGCATTACCGGCGATACCCACGGCATGGTCTGCGAGCTGTCGCAGATGGTATTTGCCTTCAGCGTATACGCCGTGCAGCAGCTGTGGGCACAGGCTGTCCTTGCCCAAATCATTTAAGCGAGAGGAGCTTGCGCTTTGGGCTGCAGCTGCATAAATATCAGCGCAGTATTTTAAGCAGGTTCTATTCCGCGTTCAGCAGCGCCCGGATCTGCGGAAAGGGTTCTAAGCTGCGCTCTAAAATGCCGTGCACATAGGCGATGAGGATGCCGTAATTGGTTATGGGAACGCCCTGGTCCTGGGCGCATTTCATGCGGTACTGCATTTCCCTTTCGTTTAACATGCAGCCGCCGCAGTGCACAATCAGGCGGTAAGGGCTGAGATCCTCGGGGAAATCCCGGCCAGAAGTAAAATCAAAGTGCAGTTTCTTCTGACAGAAGTCCCCGATCCAGCCAGGCAGTTTGACTGTGCCGATATCTTCACACTGGCGATGATGGGTGCAACCTTCGGAAATAAGGACCCGGTCGCCATCTGCAAGCTGCTTTAAGGCAGCAACGCCGGCCACGGCAGGCGCTAGCAGGCCTTTGTATCTGGCGAGAAGGATAGAAAAGGAGGTCAGAAGGATGGTTCGCGGCGTATCGGCAGCCACCTTGCCGAAGGCCTGGCTGTCGGTAATTACCAGGCGCGGCGGTTCTTTCAGGCGCGTCAACGCCTCTGCGAGCTCCGTCTCCCGTACCACGAGAGAAGTCGCTCCGGCTTCCAGCAAATCGCGTATCATCTGCTGTTGCGGCAGAATCAGGCGGCCCTTCGGGGCCGCTTTATCTATGGGAACGACTAAGACCACGCAATCGAGAGGAGACACCAGATCGCGCACGAGAAAGCGGTCTGGTTCTTCGCTTCCAGAAAGCGCAACGATGCGTTCTTTCAGTTGTTCGATGCCGCTGCCTGTCAGAGCGCTAACCCACAGGCGATGTTCCTCATTGCACAGCGCAGCCAGGGGGGTGTCGCCGATGGCATGATTACCAGGGCCGCGGCCAGGCAGCAGGTCGGCCTTGTTGACAGCCACAATCCAAGGAATGGATTTGGCTTTAAAAAGGGCGATCAGCTCGCGCTCTGCCCGAAGATCCGCAGGGACAGCGCCGCCGGGGCCACAGGCACTGCATCCGACAGAGCCATCCACCACTAAAACCGCTACGTCGATCTTGTTGAGAATCCGGCGCGTCCGGCGCACCCGTTCTTCGCCCAGAGGCCCTTCGTCGTCGATGCCCGGCGTGTCGATTATCATAACGGGGCCCAGGGGAAGCAGCTCCATGGCTTTGTATACCGGGTCGGTGGTAGTTCCCTTAACGTCGGATACGATGGACAGGGACTGGCCGGTAACGGCGTTGACGACGCTGGATTTCCCGGCGTTGCGGCGGCCGAAAAACCCGATGTGGATGCGTTCTGCTGCGGGGGTGGCGTTTAAGCTCATAGAAAACTCCTTTCGATTAAAAGCGGAAGTCTCTGCTTCCGGTAGCGATGTCCTTCAGGTTCTGCGCGGCGATGGATTTTACCTTCGGGTTGGGAATGGCCTCCAACTCGCGGGCGATCAGCGCTTCGCCGATGCGCCTGGTATCGGGCGCGGCATAGTCTTCAAGGTATTCCTTTAAGGTCATCAGGGCGTTGGGATGACAGCAGTTGAGAATCTGCCCGTTTTTGCACAGGCTCATAAAGCGGTCGCCGGTGCGCCCTTCCCGGTAGCAGGCGGTGCAGAAGCTGGGGATGTAGCCCATGGTCATCAGCCAGTGCACCACCTGGTCGAGCGTGCGGGTGTCGCTGACGTCGAACTGAGCGGAATTTTCTTCCTCCGGCTCTTCCTCCACATAGCCGCCTACGCTGGTGCGGGAGCCGCCACTGATCTGCGAAATGCCCAGGTGAAGCACCCGCTCGCGGCACTTCTGGCTTTCCCGCGTAGAGACGATCATACCAGTGTAGGGAACCGCTACGCGGATGCAGGCTACGATTTTAGCAAAGGTGTCGTCGTCGATGCCGTTATCGAAGGCATTGGGGTCGATATCGTCGGCCCGGCGCAGGCGCGGCACGCTGATGGTGTGGGGCCCGACGCCAAAGGCTGCCTCCAGGTGTTCTGCGTGCATGAGAAGCCCGGCAAATTCGTAGCGGTAGAGCTCCAGCCCGAACAGAACGCCCAGGCCCACGTCGTCGATGCCGCCCTCCATGGCGCGGTCCATGGCTTCCGTGTGGTAATTGTAATTGTGCTTGGGGCCGGTGGGATGCAGCGTTTCGTAGCTTTCCTTATGGTAGGTCTCCTGAAAGAGGATATAGGTGCCGATGCCAGCCTCTTTTAACTTACGGTAATTTTCCACCGTGGTGGCGGCGATATTTAGGTTTACCCGGCGGATGGCGCCATTCTTATGCTTAATGCTATAGATGGTTTCGATGCTCTCTAAAATGTATTCGATGGGATTCATCTGCGGGTCTTCGCCGGCTTCCAGCGCTAGGCGCTTGTGGCCCATATCCTGCAGGGCGATAACCTCTTTGCGGATTTCATCCTGGGTCAGCTTCTTTCTTGCGATGTGCGAATTCTGGCGGTGATAGGGGCAGTAAACGCAGCCGTTGACGCAGTAATTGGACAGGTACAGCGGTGCAAACATAACGATGCGGTTGCCGTAGAAATCCTTTTTGATCTGTTCTGCCAGATGGTAGACTTCCTGGTTGCGGTCCTCCAATTCGCAGGCCAGAAGCACGGAGGCCTCGCGGTGGGACAGGCCCTTGCGCAGCTTCGCCTTTTCGATGATCTGGTCGATCAGCGCAGCGTTTTTGCTGTTTTGCTCCGCATAGTGCAGCGTGTCCAGGATTTCTTCGTGGCAGATGAATTCTTCAGCGTTGGATGATTTGGGATTGTACATGTTCAAAGTCCTTTCTTGCAGGTCAGTGGAGCAGGCGATACGGTGCTGCTGCTTTCCTGTCAGTAAAATAGTAAAGCGGTATATTACATTAAGCTGTCACCCCGGCAGACGGCGATGTCGCAGCCGATGGCATTCAGACGGCGGCGCAGGTCGTTCAGGTGCTCGGCGGCCTCGCATCCGGTGTGCAGCTTATTGTCGTAAAGCATGTAGTTGCCGCGGACATCCGCGGGCGAAAGGTTGGGCATAATCACGTTGGCCCCAGCCCGGATGCCCAGTTCCCGCCCCTGGGGATGGATCGTTCCCAAAGCAGTGGTTGCTGGAAGGAGGACTTGCGGCAGCAGCAGGCGGATTGTGCCTAAGAGAAAGAGCGTCAGCTCCAGCGTTCCGGCGGGATAGCTGCGCAAGGGCGTATCCTTGTGGGGGATAAAGGGACCGATGCCCACCATGTGCGGCCGGAATTCCTGCAAAAATGCCAGGTCGGCAGCCAGGTGTTCGTCTGTCTGCCCCGGGGAGCCCACCATAAAGCCGCACCCCACCTGATAGCCGATGTCTTTTAAGCTGTGCAGGCACGCCATGCGGCGCTGCCAGGTCTGCTGCGGGGGATGAAGCATGGCGTAATGATCGGGATCTGCCGTTTCGTGGCGCAGCAGATAGCGGTCGGCGCCGGCTTCAAACCAGCGGCGATACACGGCTTCAGGACGTTCGCCGGCAGAAAGCGTTAGCGCGCAGTCGGGAAACCTCTGCTTGATTTGTAAAACCAGGCGCGTGAGGGATTCATCTGCGGCAGGGTTTTCGCCCCCCTGCAAAACGAAGGTGCGAAAGCCCAGCTTGTAGCCTGCGAGACAACAGTCTAAAATTTGCTGCTTTGTCAGCCGGTAGCGCTTTGCCGAATGGTTAGAACGGCGGATGCCGCAGTAAAGGCAGTCGCCTTTACAATCGTTGGTAAATTCGATTAGGCCCCGAATGTAGACATTGATGCCGTAGTGCGCCTGCCGCAGGGCTTCCGACAGCGGAAAGAGAAATTCGCTGTCCGCTGGCTGTCTTTGGCGAAGCAGTGCTGTCCACTCCGCCCGGCTGAAAACAGCGCCCGCTGCCAGCTGCAGAAGCTGCTGCTGCACCTCCGTCTGAGGATGCGCCGAAGCGAAGACAGGCGGCAGCTGCCGGTTTTCGTTGGCATCAGGGTTTTGAGTACGATGGATAGAAGCATTCATGGCTGTATCCTCTTGGCTGCGTCGGGGTTGCCAGAGGCCGCTGCCTTGTCCGAGGGAACCTTGGAATAGATAGCTTTGGCGTTGACGCCCGGCAGCCGTCCCAGCTTTCCGGACAGAGCGCTGATGATATCCTGCGGGGCATCTACAGCTACACTGATGATGTTAACATCCCGCTTTGCGTAGGGAATGCCCATGCGCCCGATAATCCACCGGCTGTACTGATGCAGGAGCGCATTCAGCTGATCTACGGATTGCGGATGCGAAACGATAATGCCAATGAGAGCTACGCGCGAGGGGGCGCAGGAAGACTCAGGGTCAAAAGCGGAGGCAGCAGGGGCCACAGAAGTGGCGGTGCCGGAAGCGGCGACCGAAGAAGTGGAAACGGAAGAAACAGCGGACATAAAAGCTCCTTTCTGCGCGAGGGCGGGAAAGCCTGGAATCTGCCGGAAGGGAGCGCATTAAAAAAGCGCCCGAAAGGGCGCTGAAATTACCGCGTGCGATGCGAACATCCATGCGATGCAGTCAAGTCGGCCCTTCCGCCTCAGGAACCGGCTGCGTTTTCCATGCGTTGGAATGCGGCCTGGTTGCTTCGCGCGTCAGCGACGGGAATTTCGATATGCGTTTAAAATGCGATTGGGATGCGTTTTATCTATCCGGCAATCGCTTTGGATAACTAATTATTTGTTGGGCGAAGGCGATACGCTGTACAGGTGCTTAACGCTGGACAGCACGACGTTGGTTTGCGTCCGCTTGATGCCGGAAATGCCCTTAATGCGGTTCATCAGGTTTTCCAGTGTGGCAGTGTTGCGCGTGGTAATCTTGAGGACATAGTCGTATTCGCCGGTTACGTAGTGGCACTCCAGAATTTCGTCTTCCGTGCGGACAAAGTTCAGAAATTCGCTGGTCTGGTGCGGATTTTCCAGGCTGATGTTCATAATGACCGACAGCTCCTTATCCAGCGCCTGCGAGTTGAGGATAACCGTATATTTTTCGATGACGTTGGAGCTCTCCAGTTTTTTCAGGCGTTCACTGACTGCCGACAACGACAGATTTACCTTCTTGCTCAATTCCGAAATGGAAACGCGGGAATTGGCCTGCAGAACTTCTAAAATTTTTACGTCGATAATATCCATCGAGACACCGCCTTATATTTTCCTTAACTTTCTCCATTCTGTAGGAGATATTTATAGATTACTCCAATAATAACAGAAAAAATTGTGGAAATCAAGGCTGGACAGTAAAATAAACGGTGGAAATAACGGATTTTTTTGGATTTCCTTGCGTGCTGGAAAAG
This sequence comes from uncultured Peptostreptococcaceae bacterium, assembly GCA_949740445.1. Taxonomy (GTDB): domain Bacteria; phylum Bacillota; class Clostridia; order Peptostreptococcales; family Anaerovoracaceae; genus RGIG446. The sequence goes on from CATJIF010000055.1 coordinate 28,853, forward strand.
CAGCAGCGGATCGCTTAACATTATCTGCTGTCTGGACGCGAAAGGGCTCGGTACCTATTTCAAATTATAGGAAAAATGTTCGATGTCCTCTGCAAGGATGAGGTCTTTTTTGCTGTCGGCTTCCGTGATTTTTCTCACCGGGCGGCAGGGGTTTCCAAAGGCCAGGAAATTGTCAGGAATGCTTTTGGTAACGACGCTCCCGGCACCGATTACTACATTATTGCCGATGGTAACGCCGCCGAGTACCGTTACGTTGCAGGCCAGCCAGACGTTATTGCCGATGTGGATTTCCTCGGCGTATTCCGCCATGGTGGTGCGTCCGTGCTCGTCCAGCCCCATGCGCTCCTGCGGAAGCAGCGGATGGTTGGTAGCCATCAGCGATACGTTGGGGCCAAAGCATACATTGTCGCCGATGTAGATCCTGGCATCGTCCATTACGGTCAGGTTAAAGTTAGCAAAAAAATTTTCACCGATAAAGGTATGTTTTCCGTAGTTAAACTGCACAGGCCCCTGAAAGTAAAAAGTGCGGCCGCTCTTTCCCAGTATGCGCTGTATTACCTCTGTACGCCGGGGGTCGTATTCGTCCATCGCGTTGTATTCCTGGCAGGCGATGTGGGCGGAATGCTTGATGTCTCTCAATTCCTGCGACCTGGGGTCGAACATCTTTCCTGCAAATATTTTTTCTTCTTCTGTCATGAGATAGCTCCATCCTTTCGTATTGTAGTAAGTGTAGTATAGTCCAAATGCCGCAGGCGTGTCAACGGCCGCCCGTTTGGGAAGCGCCGGGAAAAAGCCGGTGCGCAGGCGGTGACAATGGCAGGGGTTTATGCTATGATAATAAAAGGCAAGGCAAGGCAAGGCAAGGCAAGGCAAGGCAAGGCAAGGCAAGGCAAGGCAAGGCAAGGCAAGGGAGGGGCAATCTATGGAGTTTGCAGATGGTTTTCCCATATGGGATCGCCTGACATCCGATCAGCAAAACAGGCTGCACAACAGCGTCGTCAGCCGCACCGTAAGCAAAGGCACAGTGCTTCATAACGGCAGTGCGGATTGTACCGGGCTGTTTTTGGTAAAATCTGGACAGCTCAGGGCGTACATCCTCTCCGAAGAAGGGCGGGAAATTACGATTTATCGCCTGTTCGACAGGGATATGTGCCTGCTTTCCGCCTCCTGCATCATGCGTTCGATTCAGTTTGAGATTGTCATCGGGGCAGAAAAAGATACGGAACTTTGGGTTATTCCCTCCGGCGTGTATAAAGAAATCATGGAAGAATCAGCGCCTGCAGCAAATTTTATCAACGAGATCATGGCCAGCCGGTTTTCCGAGGTCATGTGGCTTTTAGAGCAGATTCTATGGCGAAGCATGGACCGGCGCGTGGCTTCTTTTTTGCTGGAGGAGGCTTCGATAGAAAATGGCAGCTGTCTGCACATGACGCACGAAGCGCTGGCCAGCCACCTGGGTACGCACCGGGAAGTAGTTACCCGCATGCTGCGCTATTTTCAGGGGGAAGGGATGGTAAAGCTGAGCCGGGGCGTTATCGAAATTATAGATGAAGAAAAATTGAAGGCGCTGCAATCGTAAACGGCAAGGGCTGCGAAAAAACGGCAAAGAAAACAATCGCCCGCTGAGTATAAGAAATCAGCGGGCATTTATTTTGCACTATTGATCCATACCGCAGGCGGTGGCAGCTTTTATCAGGCGCGCATCGTTCATTACCGCATGGTAAAAGCGGAATCCACCGGAGAAGTTATAGGTATCGAAGCCGTTTGCGGAGAGAATCCGCGCGGCGATATAGCTGCGCAGGCCGCTTTGGCAGATAACATAGACCGGCTTTCCCTGTTCGATTTCGCCAAGCCGCTGGCGGAGTTCGTCTACAGGAATATTTTTGAAGCCGTCGATGTGACCGCAGGCGTATTCCTGCACTGTCCGCGCATCCAGCAGCGTTACGCTGCCGTCGCGGGGAAGCGCCGACACATCCGATATGTGGAACTGCTTTACAACGCCGTTTGCCAGGTTTTCGACCATAAATCCTGCCATGTTGACAGGGTCTTTTGCCGAGGAATACGGCGGCGCATAGGAGAGGTCGAGATCCTTCAGCTGAATTGCCGTCATCTTTGCGTGAATGGCCGCAGCCAGCACGTCGATGCGCTTATCCACGCCTTCGTAGCCGACGATTTGGGCGCCTAGCAGGCGGAAGGTTTCTTGTTCAAAGACCACCTTCATCGTCATCAGCTTGCCGCCGGGATAATAGCCCGCGTGGCTCATGGGGGATAAGACGACCGCTTCGGCAGCGATACCTGCTTTTCTGGCAGTTGTCTCGTTAATGCCAGTGGTAGCTGCGGTCATGTCAAAGACCTTGACGATGGAACTGCCCTGAGAACCGGCGTAGCGGCTGTCGCCGCCGCAGATGTTATCGGCAGCAATGCGGCCTTGTTTATTAGCAGGTCCCGCAAGCGAGATCAGGGCTCTTTGCCCGGTAACGGAATGGGCGACCTCTACCGCATCGCCTACAGCGTAAATATCCGGAACGGAGGTTTCCATCCGCTCGTTGACGACGATGCTGTTCTTTATGCCCAGAGATAACCCGGCGTCTTTGGCAAGCTGGGTATCGGGAGTAACGCCGATGGCAAATACCGCCATGTCAGCGTGCAGCGGAGCCGCGCCTTTTAACAGCACATCCACGCCGCCATCGCTTTCTGCAAAGCCTTCCACAGTATGCCCCAAAAGCAGCTGGACGCCGTGACCGCGCATTTCTGCATGGATAAAGGAAGCCATGTCCGGGTCGAAGGGATTCATCAGCTGCTTTGGACGCTGGACGATGGTAACTTCCATGCCCAGTTCCCGCAGGTTTTCAGAAAGCTCCAGCCCGATAAAACCGCCGCCCGCCAATATGACGGATTTGGGGCGATTCTGGCGGATGTAATCCTTTATGCGGAAGGTATCTTCCACGGTGCGCAGCGTAAAGAGCTTATCAATCTCTGCACCGGGAAGCGCGGGCAGCGTGGGCTTTGCGCCAGGCGACAGGAGCAGCTTATCGTAGGATTCGTCAAAGACTTCGCCAGTATCCAGGTGTTTGACCGTTACGGTTTTTTTATCGGGATGGATGGCAACGACTTCGTGGCGCACTTTCATATTCACGCGGAAGCGGGAGAAGAAGCTTTCCGGCGTCTGCAGCGTCAGGGCCTCCGGCTCGGTAATTATGTCGCCGATGTAATAGGGCAGGCCGCAGTTTGCGTAGGAAATATATCCCGAACGCTCGAATACAACGATTTCGGCGGTTTCATCCAGCCTGCGGATTCTGGCGGCAGCGGTGGCGCCTCCGGCCACACCGCCTACAATAACTACTTTCATAGCAGGTTCCTCCTTACATTTTATGATTTTTAACTTTGCAGATCAGTTGCGTCATCGTTCCCATGGGGCAGTAGACGCACCAGCTGCGGGGCTTAAACAGAACCATGGTAATCAGGCCAAGGACGGTAGAGGTAAGCATAACACTGTAAAAACCGAAGGCAAACTGGGCGACGCCGGGATGTAGAAGCGTGCCGTGATAGGCCCAATGCCAGGGAAGACGGAAGCTCCACAACAGCGTAACTACCTGTTTTAGGCTGGCAGCGCCTTCAAATACCAGATACGTATTCCAGAGCATTTGAAAAAACATAAGGAAGAAGAAAATCAGAAATCCATAGCGGAATGCCTTGCTTTTCATAAAGCGGGGGATATCCTTCTTCCGCGACAGGCCGAAGCGGCCGCCTAACAATCCAAACAGCTGTCCCCGGCCGCAATAGCGGTTGCAGTAGCCTTTTGTACCCTGCGACACGGAGATAATCAGGGGAATAAAAAAGCACAGAAGCCCCAGCCAGGCGAACAGGATGTTGAAAAATCCTAAAATCAGGTAGGTTAGGGACAATACCCATAAGTAGTCGTACCAACGTTTTTTCATGCGGAAACCTCCCTGAGCTCAATAACCGATGCCGGGCATTCTTTGGCGCACCGGCCGCATCCTACACATTTTGCCGTATCTACAAGCGCAGCGATTCCCTTTTGGATTTCGATGGCAGATACAGGGCATACCTTTACACAACACCCGCAGGCGACGCAAAAGTTTTGATCGACGGCCGCCTTTTGCCGTTTTTTTTCGTTCATCAATGATATACCTCCTCAGAGTTGATGCTTTTATTATAGCAAGGCGGCAGGAGGGTTTCCGTGATAAAGTTACAAAAAAGAACCCTTTCATCCGGTGATTGCTTTTGCCGGTGAAAAGGGTTCGATATCAAGCTATTTTAACACGCCTATTCCAGCGTTGCGTTTTGCAGTTGATCAAAGGCAGCCATGCACTCATCTACGGTAGCGCCGCCTAACAGCTGGCGCACGATCAGGCAGGTATTTCCCCATTGCTCTACCTTCATCCCGGCGTTGGAACCCAGGACGTAGATGCCCTCTTCGATTCTGTCGTTTAAGGGCTGCAGGGAAGGAACGCAATCGACTTTAACGTTTTTGGAAGGAGAAATTACCCGGTTCGTCTCTGCATAGACCTGAAGCGCCTTGTCGGAAGTAATGATATCCAAAACGCGGAGCGCATCTTCTGCATGCTCTGCGTTCGAGCCGATACCAAATCCAGTCATCGGCATCACCGGCATTTGGCCCCGACTGCTGGGAAAGCCGATTACCTGCATCTCAAAGTCTGTTTTCCCATAGGCGGTTTCCGTGTTTGCCGCACCCCAATACGCCATGACAATGGGCGTTTTTCCTGCCAGAAAATCGGGCCGTTCCACTTCGATGGCCTCGCTGACGAGGGCTTTTTGCGCATCAATGTAGCCGCGGTCGATGAGCTCCTGAAGAAATTCGAAGCCGGGGCGCATATAATCGCTGTAGCGGGCTTCGCCGCTGTTGAGCGCAGCGATTTCCGCCTCGGTATTTCCGCCGTTGTACAGGTCTGCATACGCCTGAGCAAAAACAAAGGTCTCCAGCCACCAGCGGTTGGCGCCGACAGGCGTTTCAATGCCGTTTTCTTTGAATACGCGGCAGCACTCTAAAAATTCCTCCGGGGTGTGCGGCAAGCTGAGGTCATACTGCTTAAACATGTCTACATTGACAAACAGCCCATAGGCAACGACCTCCTGGGGGATAGCTACCAGCTTTCCATCTACTGTATTGGCAATCCGAATGATCTCCCGCAGATTTTTCGCGCTTTCCAGCCCGGAAAGATCCATGAGCTTCCCTTCGGCTCCCAGCACTAAAAGCGTGTCGGGATTGAGCAAATACAGATCGTCCATATCATTGCGCGCCCGCTCGAGAACAACGTCGTCGTAGGTTTTATCTTCATAGTTTTCTGCCGTATAGGTTTTATAGGCGACGGTAACTTCCAGCTCCTCTTCTGCCATCATAATTGTCAGATCCGACGCATTTCTCGCGACGTTTTCTGCGTCTGGGTCGATTTTCTCCATAGGGCTGAACAGATTGACAATCCGTTCAGCCTCTGTCTCCTGAGGAAGCAGGTTTTTAGGATCTTCGCTGCCTGCACAGGAAGTCAGAAGGAATATAGCAAGGCCTGTAAGGCAGGCGACAGTCCGTTTGCAGATGCTTTTTTCTTTCCACATTTGCATAATAACTCCTTTTGTACGCTTTCTAACATATAAAAATCCCACTAACTCAATTAGATTTTTTTTGAACTGCATCGGCGATAACTTTTTTTAATACTTTCATATCCAAAGGCTTTGGCACGTGGGCATTCATACCAGCATCCAGCGCCGCTTTTTCGTCCTCAGCAAAGGCATTTGCTGTCATAGCGATGATGGGGATGCATCCGGCATCATTTCGCAGCAGGGAGCGGATGGCTTTTGCAGCGTCGTGTCCATTCATTACGGGCATCTGGACATCCATCAGTATGGCATCGAATTCACCTTCTGCGGCCTGTTGGAAGCGTTCGACTGCCAGCTGGCCGTTTTCCACGATTTCACAGGTGGCCTCCTCGACATTTAAAAGTTCTGTCAAAATTTCTGCGTTGATTTCGTTATCCTCTGCGACGAGGAAGTGCATCCCCTGCAGGCCATTGGCCGTCGCAAGCTCCAGTTTGCCTTCTTCGGCTGGCTCTGTCCACAACTCTGCAATTTTCTTTTGGAATGCAGAGACAAAGAACGGTTTTGCAAGGACATTTACGCATTCCGCTTGAAGGGCGGTCTCGATTTCTTCCGCTCCCGACTCTGTCAGAAACAGAATCGGTACAGCTGCTGGGAGCACCTTTTGCAGCTCTTTTGCCGCCTGAGCGCCGTGGGCCTCCCAGTCCAGCAAAATCACCTGGCAACCTGCACCGGGATTCTGAATTTGCCTGGCCGCCTCTTCCCAATTGGTGGTAATGTCCATTTGAACGCCCGTATCTTTCATAAGCGCCTGTATATTGCTGCAACTTTCCGCATCTTTACAGAGAGTCACGATTCGGGAAATTCCACGCTTTTCCCAAAATTCCCTGTCTGCCTGCGCCTCTAAAATGCGCAGCTCGATATCGACGCGGAAGAGAGAGCCCTGGTCTACTTCGCTGAAAACCTCGATGCTTCCGCCCATGAGCTCTACGATGCTCTTCGTGATGGCCATGCCCAGCCCAGTGCCCTGCACCTTGTTTGTCGTGCTGTTTTCTGCTCTGGTAAAGGCGTCGAAAATCGTCTTTAGGTATTCAGGCGTCATGCCGTAGCCATTGTCCTCCACTTCAATGCGGATGTGTTCGTACTGGCTGGAACGCTGCTTTAACCCGATGACGCGCAGCCAGATCTGCCCGCCCTCCGGCGTGTATTTTACGGCGTTGGAAAGAAGGTTGATTAAGACCTGGTTAATGCGGGTTTCGTCTCCTACCAGATACTCGTGGCAGATTCCTGTTACTTCTAAATGAAATGCCTGCCTTCTCGCTTCGGCCATGGGCCGGATGATTGTCTCTACAGAAGAAATGATGTCATTTAGTGCAAATGTTTCATAGTTGAGAACAACTTTTCCACTTTCTATTTTGGAGACATCCAGAATATCGTTGATTAAACTGAGCAGATGCTGACTGGATGCCATGATCTTCTTTGTATATTCCCGCACCTTAGCCGGATTTTCCGCATCTGTGGAAAGGAGCGTAGTAAATCCCAATACTGCGTTCATCGGCGTGCGAATGTCGTGAGACATATTGGAGAGAAATGTAGTTTTCGATTCGCTTGCGATCTGCGCAGCCCGCAGAGCTTGTGATAACTGCTGGTTGTGGAGCCTGCGTTCCGCTTCCTGTTCTTTTTGAATCTTATCCTGCTGCCGCCAGTTGAAATAATACAAAAGGATGCACAGTAGAAAAGCCGCTAACATAGAAACCACTACGATAAAAATATTTTGATTGACGGTGCGGCCTTCCTGCTGGATGGACTCTATCGGTACATAGCCTACGAGGAAAATCGTTCCATCGTTGACCGACCACATATAGTTGAGTGCCTGCACTGCCCGGATATCGTGGTAAAACAAGATATTTTGCCCAGCATCTAGGCAGGCTTGGACTTCCGCCTGGATTTCCGGGCTCTGGATATTATTCGCACGGTAAAAATCGCTTAAATTCAGATGGCCCGCATCTCGCTGTCCCATTCCCTTGGGCTTTAAAACAAAGCGCTGGCTTTGCGCATCCATGATATATAACGAAGCTTGCCCATTATAAAATCCATGGGGCAGGGATTTGTCGATGGCATCGTAGACATATTCTGCATAGAGCGTTCCAATCTCCTGTCCATCCCTCTCAACAGGGCATTTTATAGTATAAGCCCATGTTCCCATGTAATTGACATAGGACCGCGACACTGCCAGGCCTTCCACTGTACTACCTGCAGAAAAATCAAGCTCCTCTTCAGTAAATCGACCACCGAAGCTGGATACTCCTTCCGTTTTTCCGGCCGGAATGAATGAAAGCTTTGCCATCGTCCGGTTTTTCTCATAGGTGGAGACATAGGCTTCCGGGTCTTCCAACCGTGCAATTTCCTGAGCGATCAGCATTTGAAATTCCGCATCGCTGCGCAGGATCGCCTCGATGGTACATTGAATCAATTCTAAACTTTCACTCAGATTTTGGATGGCAGCTTCGGACATTTCCCGCGATATTTTCTGCGATACCGAAAATACAATCATTCCCAAAATGCAAAAGATCAATATAATGGAGAGGAGCAGGGGTAATCCCTTCCGTTTTTGCTGTTTATCTGAGATCTTTTTCATCGACAATCTCCATTCCAAAGTTCTGGGAGAACGGTGCCTGGACTCTTCCAAGGAAGGAAATGCCAGCCGGTTCCACAAAGCGGCTCTATTATTATCTATATGCTATTATATTATTTTTCCCCTTTTAGTGTCAATAGATGCCAGGCACAGAGCAGGGCAACAGAGAAATTATTCTGGAGAATCCAGTTGAAGTATGCTACACTGAACACAAGGTGCTTGCCAAACGATAGGCGGTTAGCCCTTCTCCGGAAGGGAGGTGATGCGTATGTCGACAATGGAGATTCTGACGCTTTTGGTGCTTCTGGTCAATGTTGTTTTCATTACATACAACATCACAAAAAAGAAATAACCGCCCAAGCCTCACAAACTTAGCGGTTATTCTTAAATAATCAAAAA